>JAZPZT010000038.1:0-11326 GCA_045544815.1 Acutalibacteraceae bacterium
AGACAGTCACCCATCGGGTGGCTGTCTTTTTTCGTAGTGGTATGCGGCGGAGAACCTGCTTAGTTTGCCGCAAGGCAGACTACAGAAGGATGCGAAGCATCCGACG
Source organism: Acutalibacteraceae bacterium (assembly GCA_045544815.1). GTDB lineage: Bacteria > Bacillota > Clostridia > Oscillospirales > Acutalibacteraceae > UBA5905. Next base: position 107 of record JAZPZT010000038.1, read on the forward strand.
GGGTTCGACTCCCGTACCCTGCTCCAAAAAAGACAGTCACCCATCGGGTGGCTGTCTTTTTTCGTAGTGGTATGCGGCGGAGAACCTGCTTAGTTTGCCGCAAGGCAAACTATAGAAGGATGCGAAGCATCCGACGGAGTTCGACTCCCGTACCCTGCTCCAAAAAAGGCAGTCACCCATCGGGTGACTGCCTTTTTTCGTAGTGGTATGTGGCAGAGAACCTGCTTAGTTTGCCGCAAGGCAAACTATAGAAGGATGCGAAGCATCCGACGGGGTTCGACTCCCGTACCCTGCTCCAAAAAAAGACAGTCACCCATCGGGTGGCTGTCTTTTTTCGTAGTGGTATGCGGCGGAGAACCTGCTTAGTTTGCCGCAAGGCAAACTATAGAAGGATGCGAAGCATCCGACGGGGTTCGACTCCCGTTTCTCCACTTTGTTCTTTTACTCGTTACGCATTTTAATGACCTTGGCAGGTACGCCGCCCACCACGGCATAGTCCGGCACGTCGTGGGTCACCACCGCACCGGCGGCGATGATACTCCCCTTACCGATACGTACGCCGGGCATAATCATCACTCGCTCACCGATCCAAACGTCGTCCTCAATCACCACCGGCTTCTCTTCCTCAAATCCTTGAAACATCATGGGCTGTTGCAGATCATCGTGTCTATGGTTACGAGTAATCACCGTTACGTTAGGTCCCATCATCACGTAGGAGCCAATGGTACACGTGCCACTGATATGGGCGTTGATACCAATGCCGGAATAGTCGCCCAACGACACCCGTGCGGAAAAAACGGCTCCCTTTTCGATATTCACCTTTTTGCCGCAGGAGGCCAGCATCAGTTTGCCGCAAAATCTTCGCAGTGCGGTCTGCCCCAGTTTTACGCCGGAATAGGACACCGGCAGATGCTGTGCGATGGAATAGTACAAAAGTGCCCCCATCATTCTTTTGAATTTAGCCATCGTCGTGCCCTCCATCCATCACACGTTTTCTTTTTGGAACTTCTTCCATTCCGCACGCAACCATTCCTCTGCGGCGGCAACGCCGTCGACATCCAGCGAAAACTCCGACTCAGAGCGCTTTTCACTGAGGGTGCTGCACTTTTCACCCGTCCAAGTAAATACGTACAAATGGGCGGTGATATCCTTCTCCGCATCGCCCTTAATCGGCTCGATACGATAGCTCAGCCCCTTATAACTGCCGCTAAAGGGATTGCCGCTGGTGAAAAACAAAATACCCGGAATGGGAAAATCGCGTAAAGCCATAGCAATAACCTCCAAATCACATCAAAAACTCTATCTGCTGTATCGTCTCTTCGGTCACAGCCAAAGAGCCGGGGTGAATATACAAAATCCGCTTTTGCAGCCGCCGTGCGTACCGCACCGTGGACGCCGTACCCGTGCGGCTGTCCGCCACGTCAATCTCACACACCGCCACAACCGTATCCGAACGATCCACCATCCAGCGGTTGCGGCCGCGATAGCAGGCGGAGGCGTCCTCTTTGGCCGCTGTCTCGTCGTACAGATACTCCACCTGCTGTGCCCCGTCCAAAATACGGCGATACTCGCGCTGGAGAGGGATACTCCAATGGCTCTCCTGCCCGACGAAAGGCACGGCGGCAATCAGCACCACGTCATCGTGAGTCTGCCGCAAGGCCAACACCTCGGCTGCTGCCCACAAATCTACGCCGGCACTCATACCGCTGATGAAAGTGCGGTAACCCTCGTCATACAGACGGCGGATCTGGGTCCCCAGCGCCGCCTGCACCATCTCGGGACGCAGACCATCGGGAGAAAAAGCAAAACGATGAGGCCGATAGCCCGTAAAACAACAGCAACGACTCATAACCTCTCCTCCTAACGATTTTACAGCATTATAGCACATTTCGATGGTTTGTACAACATAAAATAAAAAAAGAGCCGATGATTTTTCATCGGCTCTTTGCATTACAATCGCTCTTGTATGTAGGGGCCAACCTCTCGTGTGGGGATACCCAACACCATGGAGAATTCCTCCTGTACCAAGCGCACGCACTCCTGCAGGAAGGTTTCGTCCATCGTGGACAGACGCTTGCCCATATCGATGCGCTCCATCTTCCTGCGCATTAAGCAGCAAAGCAGACGTACCAACTCTTGGCGATCACCGCCGCACAGCACCGCACGGCAGAAAGAGGCGCGCTCGTTGCGGTCCTCCAGCCACTCCATACGCACCTCATCGGCATTGGAAAGCAACAAATCAATCTCCTCTCGACTGAGCAAGGGGCGCATCCGCCCTACCAACTCTTCATTACATAAAGGAACGTACACCGAGGAGCGGCTGTCGCTAATGGGGCTGAGCACGTAATACTGTCCGCCGTTCATAGTCGTCTGCTCTTTTACCAGGCATACGCCCGTCTTTCCGTATAACACGTAGGTGCCGATTTTTGCCGCTTCGCTCACGATTGTCACTCCTTTTCACCACAGATAACAACTATTATTATATCACAGTGCGACCGAATTTTTCAAAGGGCAAAATTCACAAACTTTTGTGTTTTCCCTTGTAAATTAGGCACTTAAACTCTGTAAAGTAAAACGCCTTGTCGGCGTCAATTTGTCACATTATCCGACAAGCGATAGGAGAAATTGCCCAGATCGTATACCGCAGAGAAGGAGGAAGCGTATTTGAGCGCTTTGCCTGCACCGATGGCTACGCATTGATGGGCATCCTCTGCCACAAGACAAGGAATGCCCGTAGCACGCTCAATCAGCAGAGGTATCTGACGCAACTGTGCCACACCACCCGTTAGGTGAATCCCCTCGGTGATGATGTCGCCGGCCAATTCAGGCGGCGTCACCTCCAGCACCTGCTGAATCAATTCCAGAATATCCTGTAACGGCTCGCGGATAGCCTCGCAGATTTCATCAGAAGTGACGGTTACCGCACGAGGCAGGCCGGTCATACTGTCTCTACCCTTAGCCACCGCCGTCAAGACGGGATCAACGGGCAAAGCACAGCCAATGGCTAATTTCAGCCGTTCGGCGCTCGGCTCGCTGATAATCAGGCCGTACTGGGCGCGGATATACCGCACGATGGCCTCGTCCATAGTACGGCCGCCCACACGAATGGTGGAGGATACCGCCTCACCCTTCAACGACAATACGGAGGCGTCGGTGGTGCCGCCGCCGATATTCACAACCATCTGACCTACAGGCAGACTTACGTCCACACCGGCACCGATGGCGGCGGCCACCGTCTCCGGCACCAGCGTCACGCGCCGTGCGCCGGCAGATACCACCGCTTCGATAAACGAGCGGCGCTCCACCTCGGTGATTTTCTCTGCCACGCTCACCGCCACGCAGGGCTTCGTGATACGAGCAGAGCACACCCGAGCCAGACAGCAGCGCAACAGTTGCTCTGCCTGTTCGTATTCCGCAATCACGCCCAATTGTACAGGGCGCACCACACGGATGGAGTCGGGGTTGCGCCCCAACATCTCCTCTGCCTCACTGCCAAAGGCAATCACGTGGCCGTCCTTCTCCGCCACAGCAATCACCGCAGGCTCGTCCAACACCACGCCACGGGCAGGGTCACAGATGACAATCCGAGAGGTGCCCAAATCGATTCCCAAATTCATACAAGAATCTCCTTAGCTTTACCAATTTTCTCCATTATACGTCATTTATCTTCATTTGACAAGCAGGCGGCAACCGCCGTAACGGCGTAAACCTCCTCTGCCCCGAAGATTTTCAGCATTTTGGCGCATTCGTCCAACGTGGCGCCCGTGGTAATCACGTCGTCCACCAGCAAGATCGTCTTGCCTGCAACGTCGCAGCAAACATCGAACACACCCAACAGATTTCCGCTACGCTCCACTGCCGAGAGTTCTTTCTGTGGTGCAGTGACGGTGATTTTGGTCAGCACTGTAGCATAGGGTATACCCATGCGCCGTGCTAAGGCTTGTCCCAGTTTCTCCGCCTGATTGAAGCCACGATCCAACTGCTCTCGCTTATGCAATGGGACGGCCGTGACGCAATCGAAGGGAATACCGCCGTATTCACGGCGCACCACCTCCGCCATTTCGGCGGCAAAGCCTGCCACCGTCACGGCGAAACCTTCACTCTTGAGAGTGTAGATACCATCTTGCGCCACACCCTTGTGATAAAAAGGGCTGATACATCGCTCAAAAGCACGGCGATGATTGCCACAATGACATTCATCCTTACTCCGTCCGCATCGCTCACACACGGGTGGTAGAATGTACGGCGCTTTGTCCGCGCATTCCTTACACAGCCGCTGATGGGGATACAGCACCTCGTTGCACAGAAAACAATGATGAGGGAAGAAACTGTGCTTTAACTCATCCAACAGACGGCTCACAGCAAAAAGCCCTCCTCCATCATCAAAAACTTACGCAAACCCGTATAGCGCAAGGTCTTGCGATCGTTTTCGATCATATTATCCAGTGTCTCTCGGCTGCCCACGATAATCAGCAGGCTCTTGGCACGGGTGACGGCGGTATATAGGAGATTGCGGTAGCAGAGTTGAGGCGTATTGCGAAACAGCGGCAAAATCACCGCCTCAAACTCGCTGCCCTGACTCTTATGTACCGTAATGGCGTAGGCCAATTCCAAATCCTGCGCGTCCTCCTTGGTATAGGTAGCCACACGATCCTCATATCGTACGGACAGCATACCCTCACGCAGGCGAATCTCCTCCAACACGCCGATGTCGCCGTTGAAAATGCCGCTGCCGCAGTCGCCGTCGTCCTTCGTCCAAGGAATATCGTAATTATTGCGGTTGTGCATTACCTTATCGCCCACACGCAGGGTGACACCCTCCACCGTAATCTCCGCCTTTTTCTTTTCGGGCGGATTGAGCAGGTCTTGCAAACGGCGATTCATCTCTACCGTACCCACATCTCCCTTTCTGCCGGGGCACAGCACCTGAATGCCATCCAAGTGGGTGTAGCCGTAGGCGTCGGGTAGACGGTGATGGCACAATTCCAACACCGTGTCGGTCACCGCCGCCGCAGAGGGTCGGGGCATATAGAAGCAATCGCTCTTATTGTCCCACTCCATGGACTCGCCCTGCACGATACGATGGGCGTTGTACACAATACGGCTCTCCAGCGCCTGACGGAATACCTGTGTCAGCTGTACCACAGGCACCACGCCGCTATCTATCAAATCCTGCAACACACAGCCTGCGCCCACGGCGGGTAATTGGTCGGTATCCCCCACCAAAATCAGACGGCAGCCCGTCTTGGTAGCGCGCAGGAGGTGCTCAAACAGAATCACGTCCACCATGGACATCTCGTCCACCACCACCGCGTCCGCATCCAACGGATTGCGCTCGTTGCGGTCGAAAGTAGGGCCGTCCTCCTCAGAATCCGCACCCCATCGCACCTCTAACAGTCGGTGAATGGTCTTGGCCTCTCGGCCCGTCAGTTGGGAAATGCGCTTGGCGGCACGGCCCGTCGGGGCGGCAATCGCCACCGTCTCGCCCATACTCTCCAGCAAGGTGATAACGCCACGCAAGGTGGTGGTTTTACCCGTACCGGGGCCGCCGGTGAGAATGAGGGCACCGGTTGCCACCGCCTCCACCATGGCCTTGCGCTGTTGCTCCTCGTAGGTGATATGAAAATTGCGCTCCATAGCGTCAATGCGCAGCTGGACGTCCTCGGCAATCACGGCGTTACCCATACCGCTCATCAGCCGCATACGATTGGCAATAAACGCCTCGGCGTCGTAATAACGGGGCAAAAACAGATAGGGGCGCCCCTCCATCTCCACCTCACGCAATTGAAAACTCTCAATCATACGATTGACGGCGGCGTCTACCGATTCCTCGGGCACCTCCAGCAATTTCATCGCCGTGGGAATCACTTTATCGCGAGGCAAGCAGGTGTGTCCGTTGCCCAAATTGTGACGCAGGACGTACTGCACGCCCGCCTCTAGGCGGTGCGTATCCAGCGTATCGCCGCCCTGAGAAAGACAAATCCGGTCGGCTCGCTCAAAGCCAATGCGCAGACCTGCGGTACACAACAAATACGGATTGGCCTTGATTTTCGTCAGCGTGGACGGGCCAAACTTTTTAAAACAGCGGAGCGCTTCGTTGGGGCTGAGGCCGTAACTACCAAAAGTCATCACCACCTCGCGCAGGCCAAACTGGGAGCAGAAACTCTGCCCCATCTCTCTGGCCTTGGAGAGGGATATGCCCTTGATTTTCGCCAATTCCTGCGGCTCTTCCTCCAAAATACGCAAAGTGTCCGCACCAAAGCGGTCCACGATACGTGCCGCCGTGGCAGGGCCGATGCCCTTTACCGCGCCCGACGCCAAATACCGCAGAATAGCGGTGGCGTCAGTAGGCAGAGTGCTTTCACAGGCCGTAGCCTTAAACTGCGTGCCGAAAGAAGGATGATTCGTCCAACTGCCCTGCACACGCAGGGTCTCCCCTACCTGCACCTGCGGGAAGGTGCCCACCACCGTAACGACGGCTTCGCCGGTATCCAATTCCAGCACGGTCCATCCGTTGTCGTCGTTGCTGTATACGATATGGTCCACCATACCCGTCAGTTGCAACACGTCGTTTTCTGCGGCCATCCTTACGGCTCCTTTCCGTTATCTTTCTTGCGCCATCTGCCGCACCATGGCGGTCAATTCATCGCAGGTGACGGGAATCACCCAAGGCGCATCGTCAAATATGCGTTTTACTTCTTCGTCCGTGCGGTCGATTTCCGCCGGCAACACCACCAGTGTATAGCGGCAGGTAGTTGGCTCATCCCACACAGCTTGACTCTGCAGGCACCGCACCAAAGGCGCCAATTCCGCCCCATTTTGCGGCAGGGCAAGCCGACAGCACGCCACACATCGCGGACATCGGGTCAGCCACAGGCACAGTCGCCGCACCACCCCGGCACAGCCGTATACCGCCAACAACAACACGCCAATCCACCAAAACACCATCGCCATCCCCTCCTGTAGCCCATCCTATGCGATGGACAAAGGGGTGGTTACTCTGCGTTGTGGCGGCTGATGGGTTGACGGAACAAGAGGCGTAGCAGCGCCGCACCGTTGAAAGGGATGACGGGATAGAGATAGTGGCCGCCCACGGCGGTGCGCGTGGTGAACAGCACCACCGCCATCACCGCCATACCCAGCAGCAATCCCCATCCGTGGAATAGCCACGTGCACAGCAAAAAGAAGATGCGAAACAGTTTGAAAGCATAGGTCAATTCGTGACTGGGCTGGGTGAAAGAGGCGATGGCAACAAAGGCCATATATGCCAAAAGTTCCGAAGAGAAAATGCCTGCCTGCACCGCAAACTCGCCAAACACCAAGGCGCCTACCAAACTCAGGGCGTTGCTTAGCGAGGACGGCGTATTCAGCGCCGCCAATTTGATAGCGTCGATAAGCAGCTCCACCAACAGCAGTTGCACAATCAGCGGAATATTTCCCATCTCCTCGATGCGAATAAACTCTAGTGCAGGCGGAATATGCTGAGGATTCTGCATCAACCAATACCACACGGGTGTGAGGAACAAGGTAGTCACGAAAATCAGTCCCCGTACGAAGCGGAGATACGTGCCCACGATGGGAGGAAAATAAAAATCGTTGGTATCCTGCGAAAAATCAAAAATGGAGGTGGGCAACACCATCGCCGCAGGGGAATTATCCACCATCAGCACAATCTGTCCCTCGGCGATGCCGGCGGCGGCGCTATCCGGCCGCTCGGTGTAGCGGATACGGGGAAAGGGATTGTACCATTGGCCACGGAGCAGGCATTCCGCCAAACTCTCCTGCCCCATGGTGAGAGCGGGGATGGTGATGTTTTTGAGTCGGTCGCGCACCTTTTTAAGATACGTTTTGTCCACCCTGTCCGCCATATAGCAAATGCACACGTCGGTGGAGGAAATCCGCCCGACCTGTATGACCTCCATGGTCAGGGCAGGGTCACGAAGACGGCGGCGAATCAGCGCCGCATTAAAGACCAACGTCTCTACCAGACCGTCCCGACTGCCGCGCAGGACACGGTCGGTTTCCGGCTCTTCTACACCGCGCACGGGATAGGTGCGTGCGTCGATGAGAATCACACGGTCGAGTCCTTCCATCACCAGCGCCGTCGTGCCCGACAGCACAGCAGTGACCACCTTATCGAAATCGGCGGTCAGCGACACCTCGGTATAGGTGATATACCGTGTGGCAAACTCATCGGCAGAGGTGATGCCCTCCACGTCCTCAGGGGTTAGTTTGGTGAGATACTGGAGCATTTTCGCCAGCACCTCGTCCTTGGTAAATCCATCCACGAAAAACAAGGTAGACAGCCGTCCGCCAATGGAGACGGGACGGCTCATCAAATCAAAACTGGCGTCCACACGCAATTTGCGTGACAAACGGTCAATGGTTTCGGTATAGGTCATACGCACACACTCCTTTGGGAGTAGTATGCAGTTTTTTGCGCAAAATATCAGTCGGCTAACGCGATAAAAGCGGCCAAACTGCCGCGGTCGTTGCCCGTCTTGCGATGAGACCAGAACAGGTCGGGATGACAACGGGTGCACAGATCGGTGACGGTGATATGCTCGGGCAGAACACCTGCTTTTAGCATCCAGTTGCGGTTGACCTGCCACAGGTCGATATGGTATTTACCGCCACCGTTAGCGGTGTAGCAAGTATCGTCGAACACCTCTACCTGACAAAAAGCGTCGTAGACGGGCGTATCCACCTCAAAACAACAATGGCCGATAGAGGGGCCGATACCTGCCACGATATCCTCGGGGCGGCAACCGTACTGTGCCACCATTTTCTCCACCGTCACGGCGGCGATGCCGGCGGCGGTGCCACGCCATCCGGCGTGGGAGGTAGCCACCACACGCCGCACAGGGTCGGCGAAAAACAGCGGCACACAATCGGCGTATTGGGTGCACAGCACCACGTTGGGGTCGGCGGTAATCAAGCCGTCCACGTCGGTGTAACCTTTCTCTCGCGTCACGCCACGACCACGGTCGGCGGCGGTGACGCACATCACGTTGGCGGTGTGGGTCTGGGCGGAGACGACCACGTCCTCGGCGCCCACACGGATGGCGGCGCAAAAGCGGTCGAAGTTTTCACGCACCGCCCCGTCGTCATCGCCACGGGTGAAGGAGAGATTCATAGAGGCAAATATGCCCTCGCTGACACCGCCCAAACGGGTGGAAAAGCCGTGGCGCACGCCGTCTATGGCGTCCAGCGCAGGGAAAGAATAGTACACCAGATCGCCCTCTTGATGGGCGCATAGGGTTTCGGTTTTGGGCAACGGCACAGGCGGCACCTACCTCTCGTCAATATCACCTTTTATTATACGAAATATTGCGACAAAAGACAAGAGGAAACCGAAAATATGTTTGTGGTTTTCCACTACAAAATTTTACTTTACAAGTACACGCATTTCCAGTATAATATTACGGATAACACGCAATACCATCCGAAATGGAGATACGATTATGCTGCAATACGAAGAACTGCGACTGAAATTAGAGGGCATGTACCCCGCTATCGTGGATTTAGCCGATTCCATCGGTCTCGCCGGCCTGCGCCGTCAGGCGGAGGAGATGGACGCTCAGGCTTCCGCTCCCGGCTTTTGGGACGATATGGAGTTTGCCCAAAAGATGACCCAAAAGGCGGCCGGCGTGAAAGGCAAGATCGAGGCCTACGAGCGCTTGGTCAGCGACTATCAGGACACCCTGACCCTCATCGAGCTGGCGGACGAGGCCGAGGACCTCTCCCTACTAGACGAGTGCAAAGAGGGCGTGGAGCGTGTGGAGAAAGCGATTGAAACCCAGCGTCTGGCCACCCTGCTGTGCGGCGAATACGATTCCAAGAACGCCATCTTGACCTTCCAGGCAGGCACCGGCGGTACCGAGGCACAGGACTGGACCCAAATGCTGTACCGTATGTACACCCGTTGGGCCGAGCGCCACGGCTATCAGTACAACATTCTGGACTATCAGGACGGCGACGAGGCCGGTATTAAGAGCGCTTCCATCGAGGTCATCGGTGAGAATGCCTACGGCTATCTCAAGAGCGAAAACGGTGTACACCGCTTGGTGCGTATCTCCCCCTTCGACGCCTCCGGCCGCCGTCAGACCTCCTTCTCCGCGTTGGAGGTCATCCCCATGCTGGACAGCGACACCGAGGTGGACATCCGTCCCGAGGATATCAAGATGGACGTGTTCCGCTCCTCCGGCGCCGGCGGTCAGCACATCAACAAGACCTCTTCCGCCGTGCGTTTGACCCACATTCCCACGGGTATCGTAGTGGCCTGCCAAAACGAGCGCAGCCAGTTTCAAAACCGTGACAAGTGTATGGAAATGCTGAAAGCCAAGCTGGTGCGTATCAAAGAGCAAGAGCACTTGGATAAGATCAGCGACATCAAGGGCGTGCAGGCGCAGATTGCTTGGGGCAGCCAGATTCGTTCCTACGTCTTTATGCCCTACACTTTGGCGAAAGATACCCGCACCGGCTTTGAGAGCGGTAATATTCAGGCCGTGATGGACGGCGAAATCGACGGCTTCATCAATGCCTATCTGCAGGCGCTGGCCAACGGCACCTTGGGCAAGGCGTCGGCTACTGAGGATTAATTCACAACCAAAAAGACGGTGACCCAAACGGGTCACCGTCTTTTTTAGTTCTGTTTTCTCACAATGCGGTATTCGTCACGGACGCGGAAATAGGGGCAGCGATTGCGGCCGGAGGCCAGATACCGCTCATACTCGTCCATATCGAGGCTCATGGCACACTCGTAGGTGTCGGTTTCCTCGTCGTAGTCGAAATAATCGCACTCTTCACAGCGGATGTCCTGCATATTAGTCCTCCTGCTCGTAGGAAACGTATTCCTTGGCGATATAGATGGGACGATGTTTGCCCTGAATGTAGATACGGGCGATGTATTCGCCGATGATACCCAGCATAATCATCTGCAGGCCGCCAATCAGCAGGATGGACACCACGATGGTGGCGTAACCGGGGAATGCGATGCCGAAAAACAGCTTCTGAATCACCACAACCACCATATAGATGAGGGACAGCGCCGACATAACGGCGCCGATACCGGTGGCAATCTTCAAGGGGAAGGTGGTGTAGGAGATAATACCATCCAGAGCATATTTCAGCAACTTCCAGAAGGACCAGTTGGTGGTGCCGGCGTGGCGCTCCTGCGCCACGTAGGGGATGTAGTGGGTGTGAAAGCCCACCCAAGAG
>JAZPZT010000039.1:0-3141 GCA_045544815.1 Acutalibacteraceae bacterium
ATCGTTGACGAACTCGTAGCCGTCGTCGGTGGCGACGTAGACCTTACACTGATACTGATGACCGGGCAGGAATACGTCATTTTCGTAGACGTAATCGTAACCGCCATCGGTGACGTCCCACCAGGAAACGCCGTTCTTGACATAATACCACTTCTCGGGAGGATTCTTCCAATAAATGTCCTCATAGGAATTCTTGGTGGTATCCACATGATAGCCGGTACCGAACATATTCACGTCGTAGTTGGGATGCTGACCCACCACGGGAGCGGTGACGCCGGTGATAGCGATCTCCTCAATGATGTAATCGTTGCACTTGCCGAAATCGAAATAAACGGTGATGACCTCCTCGGGGTCTTGGTCATAGGCCTTTTCGACGACGGCAGGGCTGCCGTTGACGGTGGCAACCACGTCGGGTTGGACGGTGCCGTCGGCGGTGGTGACGGGGAACTTGTACCCGTTGCCATTCAGGCCATCCAGCAGATTCACGTCCATAAACACGCGGTAGTACTTGCCGCCCACGAACTTTTCGCCGGCTGCCATCATTGTGAAATTGATACCATCGGTGGAAACGCCCCAGCGCACGTCACGGCTGTATACGCCGTAGGCAGCGCCGTAGTCGGTGACGGAGGTAGAGGGAGTTTTTCCTTCAACGGGGGCGGTAATCTCCAACTCCACCGCGCTGATGGCATAGGCACACTCGCCCAGATCGGCGGTGAGGATCATTCCCTTCTTGTCATTACCCAGTATGCCGGTGGTAACGGCCTTGCCGTTGACCTTGCCCATCACGCCGCTGACGAAGCGATAGGGGTCGTCGGCGGAAAGTGTAATCTTAACGGTATAGCGATGACCGGCGCGGAACAAAGCGTCCTGAGACACCATCTCCTCACCGTCCTCGTACCAGACAATGCTCTCCACGGTGCAACGGGAATCCAGGAAATAGACGTCGGAGGCTTTTCGGTCGGGGAGTTTGCCATCTCTGGGGCCGTCGATCAGGAGGGACACGTCGCGGATGGCGGAATACATCTCCAAATCCAATGCGGGAGAATCGCCGGCGCCGTAGATATTGTTGCCGTTCACGTGGCCGCCGTCAGGCTGAATAATCTCCAGCGTGCCATCCATAAACAGTTTGCCGCCTACCATAACTGCCTGTGCATTGCCCTTAGGACCGCTGATCTCAAAATATCCTTCTTTAAAAGAAACGTCATCACCTGCGTTGATACCGTACCAACCGTTTGTCTTGATGGCAACCTTACCCTCAAGCTCAACGTATCCGTTTTCGCACCAGATACCGCTCCTGCGCTCGTCGAATGCGGTGATCTTGACGTCATCACCGCTGATAATCACTCCGCTCTTTGCGTAGATACCGGTGTTGCCGTCTACTCGCAGGCTGCCGCCCTCAAAACAAACCTCATCAGCATAAATGCCGTGGGTCTCGCCAACGGAAACGATGGGGCCACCGTAAAGCTCTGCAATGCCTTGAGGAACGTACATACCTGCACCGATCTGGCTGACGGCGGTGAGGTGGCCGTTGACGTAGATGTAATGGAACTCGAATTGGTCGTTTTCATCGTAAACGTGGAGAGCATCGTCATAGCCGATGACGGTGCCGCCCTTTACGGTCAGTGCCAATTTGCTGTTGGCGGCGATACCGTACTGCTCGCCGTCCCCCGCCTTGGTGGCCTTATTCTCCGCCCACAGATAGTTGGCGATCACGTAGACCTCATCACCATCCAGGGCCGCGCCAACCTTGGTCGTAATCGCCACACTGTCGGCATTGATTTCCGTGATTCCGCCCCAAATGCCGGCATAGCCATCGGCAACGAGGGTGGAGCCGTCAAACACAAATTCTTCCGCCGTTAGGCAACGGTAGTCGGCCTCGGTCGCCAGAGAGAGTTTACCTCTCGCCTCAACACGGCTCTCCGAACAAATCGCCTCTTGGAGATAGCCCAGTACCACAAAGTTGCCGTCGAGGAAAACATCGCCGTCTGCGTCAATGCCGTAGTTGCCCATAATGGTCGCTTCGTCGGAATAGATCGTGACGTTTCCTCTGACGTCTACGCAACCGGAATTGTGTACTTCGTCTTTACCACCTTGCAGCCACAGATAATCGCTGTCAATATAGACGTTGCAGACAGAATCATTCTCTGTCGCGTCTTGGATGGCACAGTCATCGCTTACCACGATCTCGGTGCTGTCGGCAACAATGTTTACGTCACCGTTTTGAACCATAATGCCATGATAACCCTCTAACTCCAGCTTAGAACCATTGAAGGAGAAGCCCTTTTCCGCATATACGCACGAGATGTCCTCTGCGATCACACGCAGATTACCGTTCACTTCCGTCCTGCCGCATACCCACAGAGCAAACCCCGAATCATGGTCTGCACCAACGACGAAGTTGCCGTTTAGGGTAAGATTTCCGTCGACAAAGAAGCAGTTCTCGCCCACGATTCCGCCGTTTTCCGAGAATATGGTTGCGTCACCATCCGCATCGATCGTCTCATAGGTGTAGGGGACGTCTTCATTTTCCTCGATGCCCCGGTTCTCTATCCACAGATTGTCACTGTCCACGTAGATGTTTCCGCCGCACAGGGCTTCATAGCGCTCTGTGATGATGGAGACAGAGTCGGCGGTGATGGAAATATCGGCGTCGTTATAATAGTTTCCCGCAACGATACCTCCCAGGCCCTCTACCTCCAAAGTGGTTCCGTAGAAGAAGAAACCGTCCATCGCACTGATACTGATACGATCCCTGCCAACGAAACTAACGTCGGGGTCAAACTGAGCGCCACTGGTACTCTTCAAGGATCCTTCGATGACCAACTCGCCCCTTGCGGCTTGGATAGTGCGATCGTTGTTGGAATTCACCGTGAAAGCGCCCGTCATGTAAATGCCGCCGGTTTCGGCCGCTACCGCAATCCCGTTGGCGCCGATATCAAAGGTGTTGCCGCTCAGGGTGATGTTGCCCAGCGAGCTGAAAATGGCGTTGCCATTGCCGCCGATGGTGGCGTTGTTGCTCTGGATGCCAATATGGCCGCCGGCATAAATACCACCGACGATAAAACTTTCGGTGTTATGGATATATACCGTTTCGGACACATCAATAGCGTGCCAGCCGGGCTGAACAAACAGGTCGCTGGT
>JAZPZT010000040.1:0-26015 GCA_045544815.1 Acutalibacteraceae bacterium
TCCTGCGGAAAACCTATAGTTTCTCCCTGCGGTCGAAACTAGGCGAGTCGAGCCTGAGTCAATCCGCAAAAAGAAAAAGGACACCCGATTGGGTGTCCGTTTCTTTTTGGAGCGGATGACGAGGCTCGAACTCGCTACCTCCACCTTGGCAAGGTGGCGCTCTACCAGATGAGCTACATCCGCATATCTCTGCAACGAGGGGTATTATAGCAGACGATTTTCGGATTGTCAATAGGAAATCCAAAAATATTTTATAAATTATTCTCGTTACAGAACGAAATCCTCCGGCTTATATTTCTGTAGGCGAGGCTGACGGAAGGGGATACGCTTGAGGGGATCGTAGCGGAATTTGCGGCACTTGTGATACATGGGCACAATGCCGCGACGGGAGCACAGCATTACGCGGCCGTCGGTGGCACGGCGAGCGTGCTGACAGTATTCACAGCAGGGCTGTATGTTGTTGCCGTACAGTTTGCGGCGCACGGTGAATCCCTCCCTTTTCGGTGATTGACACCAGTATACCACACCTTACGACACATTTCCAGTCTTTTTTTCAGAAAAGTTGGAAAAACACAACATCGCCAGAAAACTGAGCAATAAAAGCATGAGTGTTGCCGCCACCGAAACGGAATAAGGCACCACGGCGGCGCCGTTTTGGATGGTGTCACGATGGATGGGAAAGAGGGCAAACAGCCCCATCGCTATACCGCCGCTGAGCGCTCCGTGGAGCAGCCGCCACCGCCAGAATCGCCATCCTATGATGCGTTCCTCGGGCAATACGGCGGCCAGTTGCCCCTGCACCGACAGTCCGCCCCAGCTGATAGCGAGGCTCAACCACAGCGGTGTAAGCGTGCCGCTGCCTGCCAGGGCGATACAACCGCAGCTCACTTCGGTGACGGCGGCCAGCACCGCCGCAACCTCGGCGATGTCCAGACCCGTCACCGCCGCCAACCACGAGGCGAGACCGCACCCCTCTGCCAGGGCCAAACCTGCCGCCGCCAGCACCACGAATCCGCACATCGTCAGCAGGGAGGCGCAGGTGTCTGCCACAATCTGCGCCGCAGGCTTGGGTAGCGGCAGAGTATTCTGTGTATTCTCCTGCCCCTGTCGGTGTCCACGTCCTAAGACGATACCAAAGGCGAGGGACACCGCCACCTGCGCCCCATACAGCAGGGCGCCTGCCTGCACGCTGCCCAGTAGACCTGCGCCCACCGTGCTGATGATGAAGCCGGGACCGCCGTTGACACAAAAGGCGGTCATTCGCTTGGCTTCCTCCTTGTTGATTTGCCCTCGCTCACGCAATCGGGCGATGACGATGGCACCGGCAGGATAACCGCCCACCAAGCTCAGCAGAATCGCCGTGCCGCAACAACCGGGCAGACCGAAAAGGCGGCGCGTGACGGCGGTCATCACCCGATCGGGTTGACGGCAGAGAGGCGTGTTGGCGAGAAAGCCGGCCAACAGCATAAACGGGTATAGGGTCGGGATGATAACCGTTGAGCAAATAGATAAACCGCGGCTGATACCCGTGGCCATAGCGTTCGGATAGTGCAGCAATAACAGGCAGACGGCGCACAGCACCGCCATGCCGCTCCACTGGGCTACGGCTTGCTTTTTGATGGTTACGTACACGTGCACCCCTCCTCTGTGCATTGTATGTGCGGACTATCCCCGCTATGCGTTGCATACACTATGATGATAGGAGTGGTGGTATGGCAAAACGCAAACAATGGATCTCGTCCCAGTTTTTCATTGAGGTGGAAGGAGACAGCCGTGTGGTGTTGTGCGGCTGTCGTGGTATTTGCGCCTATACGGAAGAGCAGGTATCCCTGCGTACGCCTTTTGGTACGGTGTCCATCTACGGACAGGGGTTAGAAATGGGCTGTATGACCGCCGACGGTGCCACCGTGGTGGGACGGTTGCAACGCATTGAGTTTTCTCACGAGGAGGAAGTATGGTAACGAGACTAATGCGCTGGTTTCTCGGTTGGGTGCGTGTGGAGACCGAGGGTGGCTATCCCGAGCGATTGCTCAATG
Source organism: Acutalibacteraceae bacterium (assembly GCA_045544815.1). Classification (GTDB taxonomy): domain Bacteria; phylum Bacillota; class Clostridia; order Oscillospirales; family Acutalibacteraceae; genus UBA5905. Next base: position 2,037 of record JAZPZT010000040.1, read on the forward strand.
AGATGACGGCGGCACGCAGGTTGGTGTGGCACGTGCGGCGGCAGGGGGAGAGTATGCGCTTTTCCTGCTCGGCAGGGCAATATCGCTCTCTGCGCCCTATGGCACGGCGTGCTCGCCTGCGTATGCGTGTGCGCCATAAGCACGGCCTGCCCTTTTGGCGGCATCGCTATCGTCATCGCTTCGGCCTTGTGGTGGGTATGGCGCTATGCGCCTTGGTATTGGCTTGGTTATCGCCACGCATTTGGGTGATTGAGGTGGCAGGTAACAGCGCCATTCCCACCGAAACCATATTATCTGTAGCGGAGCAACACGGCGTGGTGATTGGCGGCAGAATGGACGATGTAGACGTCAAAGGTCTGCAAATCGGCGGCACGGTGGATATGCCACAGTTGGCATATATCTCTGTCAATCCCAGTCATTGTGTAGCGCGCATTGAGGTGACGGAGAGGGAAGAACCACCACCGCAAACCGACCTGACACAGCCGTCGGATTTGGTGGCGCTCCGTGACGGCCGTATTCTGCAGATGGAGATTGTCAGCGGACAGAAACTGGTGAAAGTAGGCGAGGCGGTAAGCGCAGGCACACGGCTGATTACCGGTCGTCAGGAGACGGAAATGGGCGAAAAGCTCTATCGTTCTTACGGTGAAGTGTGGGCGGAAACGCAACGGCAAATCACCGTTTCGGTGCCGTTAACTTACGCCTATGAAGAACTGACGGGCGAGGTCATCTGTCACCCGACGGTCACCTTCTTTTGCTGGCAATTTCCACTGTACAGTAGTTTGCCTTTACAGCAAAAAACCCAGCAATATCAAGCCTTTCACTTCCTCACTATCCAAAACACCACGTTGCCGCTGGGCGTGACCAACACCTATCTGATGCCCACAAAAACCATCACCGCCACCCGTTCTGCGGAGGAGGCGGAAACCTTAGCCATGGCGGAATTGGCAGAAAAAGAGGCGGCGTTGTTTCTGCCCGATTCCTACGAAGAGACGGGACGGCAGGGCGGCATTGAGAACGGTGCCTATGTGTTGCGCGTCAGTTATTTGTGCCGTGAAAACATCGCCGTAGAGGTGCCGTTGGACGGCAATTTGCCTATCGGTTGAGCGAACGGCAAAAAAAACTACTACTTTTTATGCAGTTTGACAAATGACAAATGCGCGAATATGTTGTATAATAACATTATCTTTAGGAAGATGGGAAGATGTGCACTTTTTATGGCAGAACAAATCATTCAAGTGGAGCGGATGGAAGAGGCCGTTTCCCTTTTTGGTAGTTACGACAGCAATATCCGCTTGCTGGAGCAGGAATACGACGTTAAGGTGATCATTCGGGATACCCAGATCAAGGTCAGCGGCGAGCAGCCCGGCGTGATGACGGCGGTCAAGGCGATTAACGGCCTACTGCACCTCATCAACAGTGGGGAACAGCTTACCGAGCAAAACGTCCGCTACGTGATGACCCTGGTGCGCGAGGGCGCCGAGGACACCGTTCGTCAGTTGGGTGGCGACACCCTGTGTGTCACCACCAAGGGCAAACCCATCAAACCCAAAACCTTGGGCCAAAAGGGGTACGTGCAGGCCATCCAGCGCAACACCGTCACCTTGGGTATCGGCCCTGCCGGTACGGGAAAAACCTACTTGGCGGTGGCCATGGCGGTGCGTGCTTATAAGGCGAAGGAAATCGACCGTATCATCCTCACCCGTCCTGCGGTGGAAGCTGGCGAAAAACTGGGATTTCTCCCCGGTGACCTGCAGAGTAAGGTAGACCCTTATCTGCGCCCGTTGTATGACGCCCTGTTTGAGATGTTGGGCGCCGAGACGGTACAGCGCTATATGGAGCGTGGCGACATTGAGATTGCGCCCCTTGCCTATATGCGTGGCCGTACGCTGGACGATAGCTTTATCATCTTGGACGAGGCGCAGAATACCACCCCCGAGCAGATGAAGATGTTCCTCACCCGTCTGGGCTTCAATTCCAAGATGGTGGTGACGGGCGACGTCACCCAGATTGACCTGCCCGACGGCAAGATGAGCGGTCTCAAGCAGGTGATGAAGATTCTGCAGGGCGTAGAGGACGTGGCTATCTGCACCTTCAGCCAGTCCGACGTGGTGCGTCACCAGTTGGTGCAGCGCATCATCGCCGCTTATGAAAGGTTCGATAACGCACGAGCCGAGGCTCGTGCCCGTAGTAAAAAAGAGGAGAAAAGGGGCAAAAACAATGGATAAGATTAAGGTCAACATTGAGAATCAGCAAAAAGCAATCAAAGTGCCTACCGGTGTGCGTATGCTCATCCGCCGTTGTTGCCATGCGGTGCTGGAGCTGGAGCAGTTTGAAGGCTCTGCCGAGGTAGACGTGTCCCTGGTGGATAACGCCCGCATTCACGAAATCAATCTGGAACAGCGTGAGATTGACGCTCCGACCGACGTGCTGTCCTTCCCCTTGGGCGAGGGCGGCGTCTACGATAAGAATCCGGCTACAGGCGCCTATATGCTGGGCGATATCGTCATCTCTATGGAAAAGGCGCAGGCGCAAGCGGAGGAGTTTGGCCATTCTTTGCAGCGTGAGGTGGGCTATCTTACCGTCCATTCTATGCTCCATCTGCTGGGCTACGACCACGTGCAGGGCGGCTTAGAGGCCGTGCGTATGCGTGAGAAGGAAGAGGCCGTGATGCTGGCCGTCGGTCTGCCCCGTGGCAGCAGCTACGTGCTGGAAGAGGAAGATGACTAAATCACTACAGCCCTGCTTTGGTGTCTGTCAAAGCAGGGTTGCTTTGCGAATAAGAAAGGAACGCGTATGAATACTGTATCCGCATTTGTGGCCATTGTCGGTCGCCCCAACGTAGGTAAGTCCTCGCTGCTCAACGCTCTGGTGGGCAAAAAGGTGGCGATTGTGTCGGACAAGCCGCAGACTACCCGCACCCGTATCATGGGCGTGGTGACCAAAGAGCATATGCAGTTGGTGTTTTTGGATACCCCCGGCAACCATAAACCGCGCACCCGTTTGGGCGATTTTATGGTGCGCTCTATCGGCGAGGCGGTGTCCGGCGTGGATGTCGGTCTAATGGTGATCGAGCCTCGTGCCAACATCCGCGAGGAGGAACAGGCACTGCTGAATCAGCTCAAGCAGAAGAAAGTGCCGATTGTTTTGGCCATCAATAAGATTGATACCCTCACCGATAAGGCGGCGCTGCTTACCTGCATTGACGCGTGGACGCAGGCGGCGGATTTTGCCGCCATCGTGCCCGTTTCCGCCATGAATGGCGACGGATTGGACGCCTTGATGGAGGAATTGGCCAAGTTCACCTTCGAGAGCCCTCATTTCTTCCCTGCGGACGCCACCAGCGACCAAACCGAGCAGGCCATTGCCGCCGAGGTCATCCGCGAGAAGATGTTGCAGCTGCTCCGTCAGGAGATTCCCCACGGCATCGCCGTGGCTATTGAGCGATGGGGCGAGCGCGAGACCGAAAAGGGCACCATTCTGGACATTGACGCCTACATCTATTGCGAGCGTGACAGCCATAAGGGTATGGTCATCGGCAAAAAGGGCGCTATGCTCAAAGAAATCGCCTCCCGTGCCCGCGCCGAGCTGGAAGAACTGTTCGGCACCAAGGTGAATCTCCAGTGCTGGGTAAAGGTGAAAGAGGACTGGCGCAACCGTCAGGGCTTCCTCAGCGGTCTCGGCTATAAGTTTGACTGATTTTCCCTTTTTCATTCGGCTCGCCTCGGGGTATGCTAATCCCATAAGGGGGCGATACGATGGACAAGAAAAAACTTTGGCACACCTTTACCCATAGCGGTAAGGTGGAGGATTATTTGCAATATCGTGACATTGTGGTGACACCCCGTGCCACCGACGGCTTGCAGGAGGAGGAATCGGGCCATGGCCAATGCACCAAAACAACATCTGATGACCGACGGCCTGATTCTGCGCCAGTATGACACCGTGGCGGAATCGGATCGGTTTATTGCCATTCTCACACGGGATAAGGGCATTCTCCGTGCCACCGCACGGGGGGCGAAAAAGGTGACCAGCCGCTCCGGTGCGGCCACCCAGCCCCTGTGCTATGCCAAATTAAGCCTGATTCCCGGCAGAGATAAGTATATCATCGAGGACGCCAAGCCGATGGAGGTGTTTTTCCCTCTGCGGCAGGACGTGGAGCGGTTGGCGCTGGCCCAGTATTTCTGTGAGTTGGCGCTGTCACTGTGTCCCTCGGACATACCCGCAGAGGACCATCTGCGGCTGCTTTTGGGCGGCCTCCACTATTTGGCGGAGGGGGAGAAGGACCCTCTGCTGATTAAGTCGGTGGTAGAGGGTCGCCTGCTCTGCTTAGAGGGCTATGCGCCCGACCTGACGGGTTGCGCTCGTTGCGGCTGCGAGGAGGGGCAACTGTATTTTTCGCCCTCTGCAGGCACTCTTTTCTGTGACGAACACGTGGCGGCGGCGGACGGCATTGCCGTGTCCGCAGGCGTGGTTGCCGCCCTGCGGCATTTGCTGTACGGTCCCTTTGAGCGTTGTTTCGCCTTCCGTCTCCCTGCGGCGGACACGGCTGTGCTGGCCACCGTGATGGAGCGCTTTTTGCTGGCGCAGGTAGGGAAAACATACAAGACCTTAGCGTTTTATCATTCGTTACGAATGGAAGGAATCTAACATATATGAATCGCGATTTACGTGCATTAGAACTGGATAAAATACTGGATTTGCTGGCGGGAGAGACCTGTTGCTCTGCGGCGGCCGAGATGGCGCGCGCCTTGCGCCCCGTCGCTGAGAAAGAGCAGGCACAGCGCCTGTTACAGGAGACGGACGATGCTTGCCGCCTGATGGCAGGCTTCGGCAGCCCCTCCTTCGGCAACCTCACCGACGTGACCAATCCGTTGCGCCGTGCCGAGGCAGGCGCCTGCCTGTCTTTGTTGGAGCTTCTGCGTGTGGCGGATATTTTGCGCACCATTCGCGGTATCAGCCAGTGGCGCTCCCATTGTGAGGGCGTGACCACTTGTCTCGACGACCGCTTTTCGGTGTTGTTGCCCAATAAATACTTGGAGGAAAAGATTGCCTCCGTGGTGGTCAACGAGGAGGAAGTGGCGGATAACGCCTCTCCTGCGCTGGCGGATATTCGACGCAAAATGCGTGCCGCCGCCGCCCGTGTGCGCGAGCAGTTGGATAAGATGGTGCGCTCCGCCGCCTATCAAAAGGCGTTGCAGGAGCCGATTGTCACCATCCGTGGCGGCCGTTTCGTGGTGCCCGTTAAGGCGGAGCACCGTGGCGAGGTGGCCGGTTTAGTCCACGACACCTCCTCCAGCGGCGCCACCGTGTTTGTGGAGCCTATGGGCGTGGTGGAGGCCAACAACGAGATGAAGGTGCTCCAGTCCAAGGAGGAGGCGGAGATTGAGCGCATTCTCTTTGCGCTGTCCGCTGAGGTGGGCTCTTTCGCCACGGCGATTATTTCGGATTACCGCATTTTGCTGGAATTAAACCTCATCTTTGCCAAGGCGCACTTGGCCTATAAGATGAAAGCGATTAAGCCTATCCTGTCGGATGACGGTCACATCTGCTTGTATCGGGCACGTCATCCGCTGATTGACCCCGAAAAAGTGGTGCCCATCGACGTGGCACTGGGCGGCGAATACGATACTCTTGTGGTCACCGGCCCCAATACGGGCGGTAAAACGGTTACTCTCAAGACTTTGGGTCTGCTGTCCGCTATGGCGATGTGCGGTTTGCTGGTGCCCGTAGAGGACAATAGCCGCCTGTCGGTGTTCCGTCAGCTACTGGTGGATATCGGTGACGAGCAGTCCATCGAGCAGTCGCTGTCCACCTTCTCCGCCCATATGACCAACGTCATCCGCATTTTGGAAAAGGCGGATGACCGCAGCTTGGTGCTGCTGGACGAGCTGGGCGCAGGCACCGACCCTGTCGAGGGCGCGGCGCTGGCCATTGCCATTTTGGAGCGCCTGCGCGCTCAGGGCGCCCGTATCGGTGCTACCACTCACTATGCCGAACTAAAAGCCTATGCCATTCAGACCGACGGCGTGGAAAACGCCAGCTGTGAGTTTGATGTGGCCTCTTTGCGCCCCACCTATCGGCTGATGATTGGCGTCCCCGGCCGCTCCAACGCTTTCGCCATTACCGAGCGATTGGGTATGGACGCCGCTTTGGTGGAGCACGCCCGCAGTCTGGTGGATAGCGATAACCAGGTGCTGGAGGACGCAGTCAGTCGTTTGGACGCTCGCCGTCAGGAGTTGGAGAGCCAGCTGTCGGCGGCGGAGAGTGCTCGCGTGCGTGCCGAGCGAGCCGCCAAGGAGAGCGAGGAAAAACTGGAGGATATGCGCACCCGCCGCGAAAAGGAAATCGAGGCAGGACGGCAGGAGGCGCGCCGTATCGTAGAGCGTGCTCGCCACGAGGCGCAGGCGCTGATGGATGAATTGGATGAATTGCGCCGCCAAAAAGAGTCGGCGGAGTTTGCCGATCGTGCCCGTCAGGCCAAGAGCCAGTTGCGCTCCCGTCTCAATCGGATGGACGAGGCGGTAGACCCCGTCACCGAGCAGGAGAGGGAAGAGTACACCTTGCCCCGTCCCGTGCAGGCAGGCGATACGGTGCAACTGATGGATATGGGCATGAAAGCCGTCGTTATCAAATCGGCAGACGCTCAGGGTATGGTGGAGGTGCAGGCAGGCGCCATCCGCACCCGCACCCACGTGTCCAATCTGCGCCTGTTTGAGTCTAAACGGGCGGAGAAAAAGGGTCGCACCGTCCCCGTGGCAGGGGCACGCGTCGGTGGTTTAACCTCTCGTATGGAGCGTTCGGCGCAAACCGACCTCGATCTGCGCGGTCAGTCGGTGGAGGAGGCTTTACTGGAGATCGACCGCTTCCTCGACAACGCCGTTTTGTGCGGTCTGGAGCGTGTCACCATCATTCACGGCAAGGGCACGGGTGTGCTTCGTTCCGCCGTCCACGCCCACCTCAAGGGTCATCGCCAGGTTAAGGGCTTCCGCCTCGGCGCCTTTGGCGAGGGCGAGCACGGCGTGACTGTGGTGGAACTGAAATAAAGAACAAAACAGCCGTCCGCATTAAGCGGACGGCTGTTTTTTGTCGTTTGCTTCTACAAACCAGCGATCTTCGTCTAAGAATAGGTAGGTCTGCCGCCCACCGATACGGATGGTATAGCGCAGACCGCAACCGCCGGCTTTTGTGGCGGCGGCGTGGCGGATGTCGATGACCCGATCCACGGCGAAAAGCGTTCCGTCCTCCCAACGGATGTGACGGGGCATAATCCGCCCCTCGGGCGTGAAGACGGCGGCCACCTCCACGTATACTTTGCGGCTCATTGTTTGCCTCCAATCTCATCGGTTTTTCCCGAAAATCCCACAGGGAATACCGTGTGGTCGTCATAGGGGCTAAAACCGGTCAAATCGGGGTCTTCCAGCAGAATGGCACGGCGGATACAGGTGTCGCCAAAGCGCTCGCGCAGGCCGTCTACGGCACGGTCCAGCCGCTCCCGCTTATCCCGTCCTATGCTCTCGGTCATATCCAACTGACAGGGAGCGTCGTCGGTATCCAAGCCGCTGATACCGACGGTAACGCTGCGCAGAGGATACTGCCAGCGGTAGACGGAGCAAAATAGAGCGTAGGCCTCCTTTGCCACGTCACCCGTCGCTTGAATAGGATGGTCTAAAGTGGTGCGGTAGGTGCGCATAGATAGTCGATTGTCCCGCAAGTGCAATTCGATCGTGCGGCCGCAGAGATGTTGCTCACGCAGACGGCGCCCCACACTCTCCGCCAGCACGGTAATCACACGTTGCACGTCCCGATTGTCGGTCAGGTCTCGTGGTGTGGTCATACCGTTGCTCACCGATTGCGCCTCGGCGGCGTCCTCAGAGGGGATGACCGGCTGACAGTCCCGTCCGTTGGCCACGGCGTGGAGGGCAGGCCCCCATTTGCCCAGCAGCGAGTGGAGTAGGGCAGGGTCAGCTCGTGCGATGTCACCGATGGTGTAGAGAAAGCGCTCCGCCAGCTTTTGCTTGGTGGAACGGCCTACGTACAGCAATTCCCCCACAGGCAACGGCCATACCATCTGCCGATAGTTTTCCTGGGAAAACACCGTCACCGCATCCGGCTTTTTGTAGTCGCTGCCCAGCTTGGCAAAGGTCTTGTTAAAGCTTACACCGATACTCACCGTGATACCCAATTCTTCTTTGATGCGGGTGCGGATTTCTTCGGCGATTTCCACGGCGTCACGCTGGCTGTCGGTGACGTCCATCCAGGATTCATCCAGGCCGAAGGGCTCCACCAGCGGTGTGTATTCCAGCAGAATGCTACGCACCCTGCGCGAATATTTGCTGTACAGCGAAAAATGGGGCGGAACGGTAATCAAATCGGGGCATTTGCGCCGTGCCGACCATAGGGTTTCGCCGGTGGAAATGCCGTAGCGAGCGGCAATCTCGTTTTTGGTCAGCACGATACCGTGGCGTGCCTCTTCGTGGCCACCGACTACCACGGGTTTGTCCCGTAATTCGGGGTGTAAACTACACTCCACAGAAGCATAAAACTTATTGCAATCCACGTGCAAAATATGTCGTTCCACCCGTCGTCACCTCGCATACGAACATTTGTTCTATATCGACAGTATAGCACTTATTTTGCGGTCTGTCAATGGGAAAAGCAGGGAATTTTCATATCGCAAAAGGAATTTTTAAAAGAAGAAAAATATCTAAGAAAAGCAGTGGCCGATTGACGATAATCCCAGTATTTTCAAGGAGAAAGCGAATGTAAAGTAAAACACCATTACACCACGAAAAACAAAGAAACGCACGCAACCTTGTGATGGGTTGCGTGCGTAGTAAAAAAGACAATGCTTATTCCTCGATGACGAAGAGGACGTTATCCAAAGAATCCAAATTGTTCAGGTATTCCTTTTGTTTGTATTCATCCAGCGAGAAGGTGATGGACAGACCGACGGCGCCCTCCAGACCGCTCTTGGCGGCGGTCACTTCGGTGACCTTGGCGGAAGGGTACATTTCTTCGATAATAGCCAAAGTGCCGGTGGTGTCAGCGGCATTTTTTAATTCTACGTAGCAGCGAATGATATACTTTTTGCCGCCTTCAAGACGAGTAAGTAGGGTGGCGGTGACAATGGTGATGGCGGTGGCAATGAGGGCAGCCAAATAAAAGCCGTAACCCAATGCGATGCCAATGGTGGCGGTGCACCATACGCCGGCGGCGGTGGTCAGACCGGTGATGACCGACTGGTTGCGAATCATAATGGTTCCTGCACCGAGAAAACCGATGCCGGAGATAACCTGAGCGGCGATACGGGTTGCGTCGGAGGTGCCGCTCATAAACAGCCCCACCAGCGCCGTCATACAGGCGCCGACGCACACCAGCACGTGGGTGCGCATACCGGCGGCACGTCCGTGGCGTCCGCGCTCCATACCGATGATACCACCCAGCAGCAGGGCGAGGAGCAGACGAATGGTGATGGAGAGTTCGTTGAAATTAGAAAGCAAGTAGAGGATCTTATCCATAATGACTCCTTTCTGCGCCGCAGCGCTTGTTCTTTATTTGCGTGATGAGCATTACTCGTGTTGCTATTATAGCATTGTTGAAAACGAATTGTCAAATGGCATTATAGAGCGTTTTCTTTCGCTTGCAGTTGAATTTTTCAGAGTATTGTTTCGGCGTTTTCTTCTGCGTTGAAAAACAAATAAACTGTTGCTTTTTCATGATATATATGTTATATTATATTTTAAGTGTAAAAAAGGGCGAGGAGATTGTTGGTATGTACGTTCGATTTGGAAAAAGATTGCTGGATCTACTGTTGTCTTCGGTGGCAATCGTGCTGTTAGCGTTGCCGATGCTGATTATTGCGATTGCGATTAAGATCGACGATCCCGGTCCGGTCTTTTTTAAGCAGAAGCGAGTCGGCATTAAGAAAAACGGAGAAATTACATATTTCATGATTTTGAAATTCCGCAGTATGAAGATGTCTACGCCTCACGACGTGCCGACACATATGTTGGAGAACCCTGAACAGTATATCACCCGAGTTGGCAAGTTTATTCGCAAAACCAGTTTGGACGAGTTGCCACAGGTGTATCAGGTGTTCACTTCTCACTTGTCTGTGGTGGGCCCCAGACCGGCGCTGTGGTCGCAGGATGATTTAATTGAAGAACGCGAAAAATACGGTGCTAATGACGTAAAGCCCGGTATCACGGGTTGGGCACAAATCAATGGTCGTGATGAATTGGAGATTCCCGTAAAAGCTAAGTTGGATGGCGAATATGCCGCCGCCTTGCGAGAGGGTAGAGGTTTCGCCATGGATATGCGTTGCTTCTTTAAGACGTTTATTAGCATCCTGCGCTCCGACGGTGTGGTTGAAGGCGGCACCGGCGAGCTGGAGAGAAAAGAAAAATTGGTGAAGAAATGAAAAGAGTGTTGATTACCGGTGCCAACAGCTATATTGGCACCTCGTTTGAGAATTATATCGCTGCCCATTATGCAGAAGATTATTCGGTCGATACGTTGGATATGCAAAATGCCGCATGGAGAGAATGGGATTTTTCTCCCTACGATTGCGTGTTTCATGTGGCGGGCATTGCCCATTCAGACAGCGGCAAAATCAGCAAAGAGCGCGAGGCGTTATACTATGCCGTCAATACGGATTTGACGGCAGAAACAGCGCAAATAGCGCAGGCTGCAGGTGTGAAGCAGTTTATTTATATGAGCAGTATCATCGTGTACGGCGACAGCGCCCCGATTGGAAAGAAAAAACGGATTACGCCGCAGACGGAAGTGTCTCCCTCTAATTGCTACGGCGATAGTAAAGTGCAGGCGGAGAATCGGTTGCGTCCTATGGATTCCGACACTTTTAGAGTAGTGATTTTGCGACCGCCCATGATTTATGGGAAGAACAGTAAAGGCAATTATCCTTTGCTGGCGAAAATTGCCCGAAAATTGCCTGTTTTTCCATATGTCGATAATGAGCGCTCTATGTTGTACGTTGAAAACTTGTGCGAGTTTGTGCGCTTGATGATGGAAAATGAAGAACGAGGTGTGTTCTTTCCACAGAATGCGGAATACGGCAATACGGCGCAAATGGTGCGGCAGATTGCCTCTGCACACGGTAAAAAGATTACTTTGGTCAAAGGTTTTGGTTGGTTGCTGAAGGGGATGAGCCACCTTACCGGATTGGTCAACAAAGCTTTTGGCAATATGACGTATGATCTTGCCATGAGTGAGTATCGCGAGAATTACGTTGTGTGTGATATGCAGGAAAGTATCGCCAGAACGGAGGGAACGAGATGAAAATACTCATTGTGTCCCAGTATTTTTATCCCGAATCCTTTCGCGTGAATTTGATAGCTGCCGAATTGGTAGAGCGTGGCCATGAAGTAACTGTGCTGACCGGTTATCCACAATATCCGCAGGGTGAGATCTACGATGGATACGGGTTCGATACACCCTATGAGAGAGTTTGGAATGGTGTGCATATCGAGCGCGTTAAAATGCGTCCGCGAGGCAAGAACGCCGTGGGTATGTTGCTCAATTGCTACACCTATGTGCGCGAGGCGAAAAAATGGGTGCGTCGTTGCAAAGAAAAATACGACGCCGTCTATGTGTTCGAGGTATCGCCTGTGACGGTTGGTCTGCCTGCGGTCCACTACAAAAAGAGATTTGGCACGCCTGTCTTTTTTAATGTGTTGGACTTGTGGCCCGAGAACGTGGAAACGGTTTTGGGTATCAAGAACAAACTGGTTTTGGGTGCGATTCGCTGCTTGGTGAAATATCTTTACACAAAGAGCGATTGCATCCTGTGCCCCTCTCACTCTTTTGTGGAGAACACCGTGGAGAGAGGTATTGAGCGAGAGAAAGTGGTGTTTTGGCCTCAATTTTGTGCGGCACCGCAGTTGGATGGAACACAGCCTCCGGAATGTTATTCTCCGAGCGATTTCAACATTGTGTTCGCCGGCAATATAGGCGAAGCACAGGGGTTGGATTTGTTGGTTGAGACGGCCGACCGTCTCCGTGATACTAATGTGAGATGGATTTTGGTAGGCGATGGCCGAGCCAGAGAACGCTTGGAGCAGGTGGTGCAGGAGCGCGGTCTGTCTGACGTCATCACCTTTGTCGGCCGTGTGTCGGAAAAGGAAGCAAATCGCTATATTCATTATGCGGATTGTGCTTATCTGTCATTTCAGAAGAACCAAGTGCTGGAAATGACCTTGCCTGCTAAACTGCAGACGTATATGGCTTGCGGTACGCCCATTTTAGTGGCGGCAGAAGGCGAATCGGCACGTTTGGTGACGGAGGCGCAATGCGGTTTTGTCAGCGGTCAGGATGCGGAGCAACTGGAGCGAACGATTCGCGATCAAGTGCTTACCGCGACTAACTTAGATAAAATGCGCAATCATGCTTTGACATATTTCGGTCAACATTTTGAAATGAACAAATTGATGGATGAATTGGTCGCGCTTATGGAAGGACAGCGATAATTATTCTGGAAGCATCGTCAGGAGGACGGTATGAGAGTATTGGAAGTATGCGTGGATCTGGATGGCGGCGGTATTGATCGTTATTTGATGAATTATTGCAGTCGCATTTCGGATATCCGGTTTGACTTCGCTGTTGTGGAGGACAATAAAGTTGGTATCTTAGAGCCGCAGTTGACGGCTTTGGGTTGCCACATTTACCGCGTGCCTCGGCAACGAAATGGTGTTCGCGCCAATTACAATGCAATAAAGAAGATTTTGACCGATACTCATTATGATGCCGTTCACGTGCACTTAGGCTATCGCAGTACGATAGCGCTACTTTGTGCCAAGCGGTGCGGTGTGAAAGCTCGTATTGTGCACGCACATATCGCCGCTGAGCCGGAAACAACGATGCAGAAGCTCTTTCGAAAGTGTTTCACCGTGCCGGTGAAACACTTAGCCACTCATTTAGCCGCTTGCGGCGTAGACGCCGCTAAGTGGGTGTGGGGCGAGAGAACCTACGCAAAGGGAAAGGTCGCGATTCACAACAACGCTATCGAAACAGCGAAATATGCCTATTCTTTGGAACATCGTGCCGCAGCACGAGCTGAATTGGGCATTGATAATGACACTTTGGTTGTGGGTCACGTAGGCCGTTTGTGTGCACAGAAGAACCAATTACGCCTATTGGAAATCTTTGGTGAAATCCATCGTCAGCGCCCGGATGCGGTATTGCTGCTGGTGGGTCGTGGCGATTTGGACACGGCCATCCGCAATAAAGCGGAGGAGATGGGTTTGTCCAATGCGGTGCGATTACTTGGCGTGCGAGATGACGTGCCGCAGCTGTTGTCGGCGTTTGACACTTTTGTGTTTCCCAGCACCCACGAAGGTTTGCCCTTTACTTTGATTGAAACTCAGTGTAACGGTCTTCCAGCCGTTTCGGCAGATACTGTGACTCCCCTGGTGAAGCTAGGGGAGGATGTGCAATTTTTGTCTCTGGACGAGAGCAATGTCGTGTGGGCGCAGGCAGCATTGACAGCGGCAGAGAGAGGCCATAATGTGGAAGGCGCTCGTAGAGTGGCCGAGGCCGGCTATGATATTGACCGTGAAGCCTTGCGGCTTCGTGACTACTATTTCGATGCAATTGAGGCAGGAAGAAAATGAGAGATTACAGACTGAAAAAAGAATCGACGTGGACGCCGGAGGCGCGTGCAACCGTATGGATTGGTTTTGCATTGCGCTTGCTGATGCTGATTATCATCCTGTATGTGGCTGGTGAGTTTTGGGATATCTATCACATTGAGGACGATAAGAAATACGAAGAATTAGCTGCTGTATACCGCGCTAACGCGTATGGGATTTTGGATATGGATCTATTTAACACGTTGACCAAGGGTTATACCGCGCCCTTTTGGCCCTTTGTAATGTGCGTGATAACTAGATTGACGAACTATATCTATGTCGGTCGTTTTATCAATATCGTTCTGTCTACCATTTGCATCGCCCTTACGTACAATCTCACCTACGAGATTTCGGGAAGCGACAAAACGGCACTCACAGCGGCACGTCTGTTCGCATTTTTGCCTTTTTCCATTCTTACTTCTTGCTTTCCCATCAAAGATATATTCCTGATGATGGCTATTTTGTATGCGTTTTACATTTTTGTGCGTATTCAAAACGAGCGAAAAGTTTCTGCTCTGCAATTTGTACTTTTAGCAGGACTGTTAGTTTGCGTTTATTTCTGTCGCGGTGCCGTAACGGAACTGTTGTTGATGTATCTTTTGGTCTACTATGTGCAGCGATTGATTCGCGCGAAGCGCTATATGGCTACGCTCATACTTTTGCTGGTAGCCGTTGCAGCGTTTGTTGTTTTCCGCAATCAGATTTTGTCTTCGTTTATGACGAAAGTGGATAACTACGACCAGAATGCGGTGAGCGAAGCTGCGGGACTAAACGCCGTTCGAGTGACCGGAATAACGGACTTGTATAAACTGCCGTTGGCCTATGCGTTTTGTATGTTACAACCTTTGGTGTTGGAACTGTTTACTCCGATTTCGGATACGCGTCCTTGGATGACGGTGATGTCTTTTTCCAATATAACGATATACCCCGTAGCTATCGGTGCATGGCTGTATATGTTTGTGAAAAAGCACAATCTATTCTTCTGGCTGTCCAGTTTTGCGATGTTCTCCGCTGTGATAATTCTATCCTTGGGCGTGAGCCGTCACTATTTGTTCCTGCTTCCTATCCATATGATTAACTGTTCGCTGTATTTGGATGAAAGACACGAAAACTTCAAAAATCGCAAAACGCTTGTGATTCTTGGCACCTTTGCCTTGTTCGTACTGGTATTCTGCTATTCGCTGGTGAAATTGTTCTAATCCCCTTTTTGGAGGTGAATCCAATGCCCCTGAGCTTGTTTGTGGATGCTTTGCCCTACAATGAGTTGAAAGCCCATTATGCCGATTGGCAGGCGGATATGCAAGTGAGCGAGATGATTCCCAACATTGCATACAGTTCCAGCCTGCACTGGCAGCTATACTGCGACCAGTATCCCGATGATCGTGGCGTGCTGGTGGATTGGGTGCGCCAATCCGAAAAAAATAAGGTGGTACGTTTCCTATCCACCCTTTTGGCACCGTTGGATCGTTTGGGTGATTTGGGCCTCCTTTCCAAAAAGGTGATGTGTCGTTTCGTGATGCGACGCAATGCCTTTGCCAATATCCCTTATCGGTTCCGCAAAGATTTTTCCGAGCAAGGCAGCTATCTTTTCTGGGACAAGGCGGTTTATGGCCAACAGCCCCTATTTGACGATTATACTGTTGTTTCGCAGGATGAAGGCCATCGTTCTTTTGAACTCACCTTATCTTCAATGCGCGAGGCGGTGGAGCGCGGCGACAAAAACATCTTCGGTGTATTTGGTTTTGCGGACGCTCTGGGCCATAAATGCCGCCGTGGCGAGACTTATTCTGCCCGTCTGCGTCCTTATATGGATGCCTTGGGCGAGGTAATTTCCCTCTATCGTGATAGACACCCCGAGGAAGAGGTGCTACTCGTTTCCGACCATGGTATGAGTACCGTGGAACGTAAAATCGATTTGGAAATGGAGAAACGTTTCGGCGAGCAGAAACAGGGCCGTTATGTGGCGTATTGCGATACTGCCGTGATGTGCATCTGGTGCGATGACGCCTCTTTGGAGCAGCCTATGCGCGAGTATTTGGCTACCCGTACCGAGGGGCATTTGCTCACGGAGGAGGAGCGCGCCCGCTTTCGTGCCACCGACCGTAAATTCGGTGATATTCTCTATATTCTGCGTGAGGGAACTGTGTTTGCTGACAATTGGTTTGGCAAGAGTGTTCGCAAACCCAATTCTGACGGAGAGGGTATGCACGGCTTTTGGCCGGAATGGGAGGCTCACGACCAGATGGCTTGCGTAGCTTTGATTAGTGGTGAACGCACCCTTCAGGCGCGGTATGACTACCCGGCGGCTCATCGTCTTATCAAAGCAGTGATGAAAGGACAGTAACGATGGCTTATTTCTATAAGGAGAATCCGGCTTTGGAAGCACAAGTGAATCGTTATTTTTCGCACTTGTCTGAGTATAACGACACCTATTGCGATGGTAAGCTGTCCATTCTTCTGCTGGGCAGTCTTTCTCGTGGAGAGGGTACGTGGCAACCTACCGAGACAGGAGCTCGCATTTTGAGCGACATCGAGTACTTTGTCGTCTGCCCCAATGATTTTACGGAGCAGAGCGCTTTTACCGATTTCGCTAAAGAGGCGCAACGAGAGGTATTTTTTGATCAGGATTGCTCGCTGTTTCACATTGATATGGGTTTCGTTCGTCGTGGCGATTTACCGCGCATGGAGCGCAAATTGCTTACTTTTGATGCTTTGCGCATGGGGAAGACGATAATGGGTGAGGATTGCATTGCCTTGCTGCCTGATATCACACTGGATAATATCAATCTTTGTGATATTCGTGACATCATGACCCATCGTGTGTTTTCGGTGCTTTACTATGGGTTGCCAATGAAGCGAGAGGGTGACTTGGAGGGCTATCGCTACTCTTTGGCGAAGAATTCACTGGATTTGATGACGGTGTTGTTGGTTTCTCACGGTGTGTTGGAGAGTGGTTTTGTCCGTCGTTTGGAGTTGGTCAAATCTCTGCCGATTGATGAGCGGACGAAGGAGTATTTTACTTACTGTCTATCCATTAAACTGTCCTCTGAGTGTACTTACACTTTCACCATCGATGAGATGGAGAAGTTGTTTTTGAGCTTGCTCAAAGATTTGTCTCATTCCTTCCACGTACCGCTAAAAAACGTGTGGCGTAATCGTCGCGCGGTGTTGCGTCGTCGATTGGGAATGGTGAAGCGTGCCTTGCGCTATCGCCATTTGCCTCGATTCGGCCATTTGAAGCGATTGATTGCTTCTTTCGAAAAAGAATTACCGCTGACCTATCGTCAGCTTAACGACAATCTGATCATCAACGGGTATCCCACTTGATTAAGAGCGAAGGAGTCGTTCACTTTGAACAGAACAGCAAAAAACACGGTGGTCTACTTGGTAGGAACTGTTTTATCCGCCGTGGTTGGTTTTTTAAATACAATGCTGCTCACACGTGTGTTGGATGAGCAAGTATATGCTATGTATGGATTGCTTGCCACGTTTGTCACGGCGGCAACGACTTTTATTGCCTTCGGTTATGATTCTGCTTATTCTCGTTTTTATTATAAGCACGGATTCACGCAAAAAAGGTTTATTTGGAACACTCTGCGGACACCTATGATAGTATTTGTGGTTTTTTCGTTGGTGTTGTTAGAACCGAATCGCTTTTTGCTGAATTACGTTTTTGAGACGTCGTTCAGTTTTGGAACAGTGCTGGTTCTCGTGGTTTATATTTTCTTTGCTTTTGTGCACCGTTTCACGCAATTGACAGCTCGTATGGAGGAACGTGCCTTTAATTATGTCGCTTCGAACTTTGTGGGTAAATTTGGCTACATTGTGCTGATTTTGCTTGTTTATTGGATAGCTAATCAGGTTAGTTTTGATTGGGTAATCCTTTCTTTTCTGGTTAGTAGTGCATTAGCGGCTTTTTTAAATGTTTTGGTTTTCACCCGTATGCGTAATGAACGCAATGAATCGGGTGAATCTGTCACGGAAAAAGACTTGTTTTCTTACGGATTCCCTTATATGCTTAACAATTTGATCATTCTCATTATTCCCCTGTGGGAAAAATTGATTATACGTGATTTGGCGGGTTGGCAAGTGTTGGGCGTTTATACGGCTGCCGCTGTTTTTCAGACGGTGATTATGCTTGTTTCTAATACCGTTATCAATATTTGGAATCCCTTGGTATATAAGCATTGTGATGATGAGAAGCGATTCAAACCAATACTTCACGTGTTTGGCATTGCGGCAACCATCGTAGTGGTTACCGGTTTGGCTTTCTGTATTTTGTTGCGGCGCTGGCTGGTGTTGTTGTTAGACAGCAATTATTATTCTGTGTATATCATTGCGCCGGCCGTGTTGTTTGGCGCTTGCTTCAACGTTCTCAATATCATCTATTCTGTTGGCATAAACATCAAGAAAAAAACGGGTTATTTTATCGTCTCGCCGTTGCTACAGTTCGGCATTTCCGTAGGGTTGTGTTATTGCTTAGTGCCCACGATGGGCTTGATCGGCGTGGCGATTGCAACGCTGGCCAGTTTGGTCATCAGCAAGACGTATCGTATGATGGTGGGTATGCATTTTTACAATACGGGTGTGTCGGAATGGAAAACGATAGTGCTATGTACGCTGGGTGTGTTCGCTTCGGTGTTTACGCTGTTTTCTACGTCGCTTATTAGTGACGTTTTGGTGTTTGTGGGTTTGATGCTGGCGCTGGTGTTGCTCATCAACAAAGATGTTGTATGGTTAGTGCGGTCGATGAAAGAACTTCTGCAAAACAACAAAAAAGAGGTTGCGGAAATGGAGGGCGAAACATGAAAAACATTATCCTGTTCGACACGGCGGTAGCATCGTTAAATCACGGCGATGAAATCATCATGGAGTCGTTTTTGAAAAATGGCGCCGATTTATTGGACGGTCATTTCGTGTTGCGCTTCCCGACGCATACGCCGTGCTTCCATTTCTATCAGCAGACCAAGTACAACAATCGTTTTACCTTTGCGAAAGATGCGGACTATAAATTTATTTGCGGAACCAATCTCCTGAGCAATAAAATGTATTTCCCGTGGAACTTTTGGAACATAAACTTGTTTGACTCTGCTTGTTACCAGAATTCGGTGCTGGTTGGTGTAGGTTGCTCTTCTTTTCCGAAGGGCAGTGATAAAGTGCACTGGTACAGCAAACTGTTGTTCTCTAAAATATTATCCAAGCAATATAAGCATAGCGTGCGCGACGAGCGCACCAAGCGAATCGTGGAGAGCATTTTGGGCCCGGGAAGTGCCATCAATACCGGTTGTCCCACGTTGTGGGGTATGACGAAAGAACATTGTCGTCAGATTCCTACAGGTAAGGCACAGCGTGTGGTGTTCACGCTCACGGATTATTCGAAAGATCGTGTTTGCGACCAAAACTTGATTGACATCTTGAATCGTCAATACGAGGAGGTATATTTCTGGCCGCAGGGTACACAGGATATGGCGTATTTTCAAACTTTGGCACATACGAAAAATATTCGTGTGATTACACCTTCCGTTGCGGCGTATGATGCGCTTTTGCAAGAGGGCAACATCGACTTTGTCGGCACTCGTCTCCACGCGGGTATCTATGCGATGCAGCATAAGGTGCGAGCTGTGATTTTGGCAGTGGATAATCGAGCCGCTGATATGGCAGAGACCTATAATCTCAACGTATTGCACCGTGGCGATCCGCGACTGGAGGAGATTCTGTGCGGCGAGATTGTGACGGATGTCAATATCGACGAACAGGCCATAGACGAATTCAAACAACAGTTTGTGCGGAATTAAAGGGGAGGAGCGGGACTATGAAACCTTACATTATCGGTATTGCCGGCGGTAGCGGCTCGGGCAAGTCGACCTTTGCACAGCGCATTAAGGATACCTTTCCCAACCACGTGTCGCTGATTAGTTGTGATAACTACTATTTGCCCCACGATGAGCTGACGCTGGAGGAGAGAGCCAATCTCAACTACGACGCGCCCTATTCGTTGGAATTTGACCTGATGGTGCGCCATTTGGAGGCACTGAAGAACGGTCAGGCCGTGCAATGCCCCGTGTACGATTTCACCCGTCACACCCGCAGTGATGCCGTCACCGAGATTGCGCCCCGTCCCATTATCCTCATCGACGGCATTCTCATCTTCCACGATCCCGCTTTGCGGGCGTGTATGGACCTCAAGATTTACGTTGAAACCGACGCCGACGAGCGCATTTTGCGCCGTGCACGCCGTGATATGCGTGAGCGTGGCCGTGACCTCGACAGCGTCATTCAGCAATACCTCGCCACCGTTAAGCCGATGCACAACGCCTACGTGGAGCCCACTAAGGTGTTTGCTGATATCATCCTAAACGGCGGCAAAAACGAACAAGCATTCATTTTGGTCAAGACTCAAATTGATCAGTTACTACGTGAGCAGGAGGAAATGTAATATGTCTGTCTTTAAAGGTAAAACACTTCTCATCACCGGTGGCACCGGCTCATTTGGTAATGCGGTGCTCAACCGCTTCCTCAACACCGATATCGGTGAGATTCGCATTTTCTCCCGTGATGAGAAAAAGCAGGACGATATGCGCCACGAGTTTCAGGCCAAGATGCCTGAGGTGGCGGAGAAAATCAAGTTTTTCATCGGTGACGTGCGCGATATAGCCAGCGTCCGCAGCGCTATGTACGGAGTGGATTATATCTTCCACGCCGCCGCATTGAAGCAGGTGCCCTCTTGCGAGTTTTTCCCCATGGAGGCGGTGCGTACCAACGTTATCGGCACTGACAACGTGCTGACTGCCGCTATTGAGGCAGGCGTTGAGAGCGTCATCTGCCTTTCCACCGATAAGGCGGCTTATCCTGTCAACGCCATGGGTATCACCAAGGCATTGGAAGAGCGCGTGGCGGTAGCGAAGGCGCGCACCACCGACAAAACCAAGATTTGTTGCACCCGTTACGGCAACGTGATGTGCTCCCGCGGCTCGGTGATTCCGCTGTGGATTGAGCAGATTAAGGCAGGCAACCCCATCACCATCACCGAGCCTTCCATGACTCGTTTCATTATGAGCCTGGATGAGGCCGTGGATTTGGTGCTGTTCGCCTTTGAAAACGGCGTCAGCGGCGACATTCTGGTGCAGAAAGCCCCTGCCTGCACCATCGAAACCTTGGCTAAAGCGGTCACCGAGTTGTTTGATCCCACCACCGAGATTAAGGTCATTGGTATCCGCCACGGCGAGAAAATGTATGAGACTCTGCTGACCAATGAAGAGTGCGCGACGGCGGTGGATATGGGCGATTTTTATCGCGTGCCCGCCGATAACCGTGGTCTTAACTACGACAAGTATTTCAGCGATGGCAACAAGGACCGCAACCCCTTGACCGAGTTTAACTCTAACAACACTGAATTGCTGGATGTTGAGCAGGTGAAGGCAAAATTGTTGACCCTGTCGTATATTCGTGACGAGATTGCCGCCTGGAAGGGTAACGCATAATGGATTTGTTTCAAAAACAAGCGTTGGCGTTGATTAAGTGTGCATTAACCGGTGAGCCCTGCGATTTGGGAGAGCAGCCGGATATGACCGCTATGGTAAAGCTGGCGGCCAAGCACAAGATTGCGGCGCTGATGTACTATGGCATAGCAGGAGCAGGCTTAGATGACACTCCTGCGGCGCAGCAGCTGTTTATGGGCTGCTGTCAATATTTGTCTGTCAGTGAGGGACAGATGGCAATGCTGCAGCGGCTGTTTGCCGCTTTCGAGGAGCACCACATTGATTATCTACCGCTGAAGGGTGTGCTGCTGAAAAGCATTTATCCCCGTCCCGAAATGCGGCGTATGAGTGATGCGGATATTCTGTTCCGTCGAGAGCAGTACGATGCCATACGGTCGATTCTCACCGAGTTGGGTTTTATCTACGAGTATGAAACCGACCACGAAGTAGTATGGAAACATCCGAGTTTGCTTTTGGAGATGCACAAGCGCATTGTGCCTCGCCGTGATAGGGATCTGTACCGCTATTTCGGTAATGGTTGGGCGCACGCCGTAGCGGACGAGCAGCACCCCTATCGCTACGGCTTTACGCCTGAGATGCAGTTTATCAGCTTGTTTGTCCATTTGGTCAAACATTATCGTGGCGGTGGCATTGGTCTAAGCCATATGATCGATCTGTGGGTATTCCGCCGTCAACATCCTGCATTGGATGAGACTGTCATCCGTAGCGAACTGAAAAAGGTGTATCTGGACGAGTTCTATGCCAATGTATGGGACACCTTACAGGTGTGGTTTGAAGGTGCAGAGGCAACAGAAAAGACGGATTTCATCACCAACGTGATTTTCGAAAACGGTGTCTACGGCACCCGTGAGCGTGCCCATCTTTCCTACGTGGCCAAGGCGGGTCACGGCGAGCACGCCCACAAAAACAACTATGCTTCCAAGTTGTTCCGAGCCATTTTCCCGTCCAAAACGGCTTTGCAGACCAAATATCCCGTTCTGCGCCGTTATCCGTGGCTTCTGCCCGTCATTTGGTGTGTGCGTTGGGTGGACGCCCTTTTGTTCCGTCGCAAGCACATTGCTCAGCGCAACCAAGATATGCAGCGCACTAATGCGGAGAGTGTGGAGCAGTTTGAACAGGGTTTGCAGTATGTCGGCCTTGCCTATCATTTTGAAGAGGAGTGATGCCTTGTGAAGATATTGGTAACCGGTGCCCACGGCTTTGTGGGTAAGAATCTTTGCGCTACACTATACAATATCGCCGCAGGCAAGGACCGCTCATTCGGCTTGGATTGTGCCATTGAGGTGTACGAATACGATGTGGATACCGATACGTCGCTATTGGATACTTATTGTCGTGATTGCGATTTCGTGTTCCATCTGGCCGGTGTCAATCGTCCGCAGGACCCTGCAGAGTTTATGACGGGCAATTTCGGCTTTACTTCCACTTTGTTGGATGCCCTGCACCGTCACAATAATACCTGTCCCGTGATGATTTCTTCTTCCATTCAGGCGGCGCTGGACAATCCCTATGGGCAATCCAAGAGGGCAGGGGAGGAGCTCCTCTTTTCCTACGGCGCAGAGACGGGAGCCGATGTGCTGGTATACCGTCTCCCCAATGTGTTTGGTAAATGGTGCCGTCCCAATTACAATTCTGCCGTGGCAACCTTCTGCCACAACGTCGCCCACGACCTACCCATTCAGGTGAATGACCGCGCCACCCAGTTGACTCTGGTGTACATCGACGACGTGGTAAATGAGTTGGTGAGTGCCCTGAAGGGTGAAGCTACTCGTGACGGTGTCTATTGCCGTGTACCCGTGGAGCACAAGGTGACCTTGGGCGAGATTGTAGATCTTATCTACGCATTCCACGACCAGCCGAGCACGTTGCTGATGCCTGAGATTCCTGCCGGCAGTTTTGCCAAGAAACTCTATTCCACCTATCTGTCCTATCTGCCTGCGGATAAGGCTGTGTTCGATCTGAAAATGAACGTGGATGACCGTGGCAGTTTTACTGAATTACTGAAAACCGCCTCCTGCGGTCAGTTCAGTGTCAATATTTCTAAACCCGGTATCACCAAGGGACAGCATTGGCACCATACCAAGTGGGAGTTCTTTATGGTGGTATCCGGTGTCGGCCGTATCGAACAGCGTAAGATCGGCACCGACGAGGTGCTGACTTTTGATGTGTCCGGCGAGCGCATTCAGGCGGTACATATGCTCCCCGGCTATACCCACAACATCATCAATCTGTCGGATACCCAAGATTTGGTGACTGTGATGTGGGCTAATGAGCTTTTCGATCCCAATAAACCCGATACATTTTTTGAGAAGGTGTAAAGTATGGAAATGAAAGTGGATTATTCCGATATCAAGTTTCAGGACAACGGCAAACTGAAATTGCTCATCATCGTGGGCACCCGCCCTGAGATTATCCGCCTGTCTGCGGTGATTGCCAAGTGCCGCCGTTATTTTGATTGCATTTTGGCCCATACGGGACAGAATTACGATTATAACCTCAACGGCGTGTTTTTCCGCGATCTGAAGTTGGACGCCCCCGAGGTGTATATGGATGCCGTGGGTGACGATTTGGGTGCGACCGTGGGTAATATCATCAACGCTTCCTATAAGCTGATGGTGCAGGTGCAGCCGGACGCTCTGCTGATTTTGGGCGATACCAACTCCTGCCTGTCCGCTATCGCGGCGAAACGCCTGCACATCCCCATTTTCCATATGGAGGCCGGTAACCGCTGTAAGGATGAGTGCCTGCCGGAGGAGACCAACCGCCGTATCGTGGACATCATCTCCGATGTGAATTTGGCCTATTCCGAGCACGCACGCAAGTATCTCCACGAG
>JAZPZT010000041.1:0-4486 GCA_045544815.1 Acutalibacteraceae bacterium
CCCCTCCCCCCAGGTGGACGTCCGGGGGGCCACCGACAAATAAGAAACGAAAAGAGAAACCCGCCGTCCAAGCCCCGTTTGCACGGTGGTTTTTTGATGGTTTATTCCACTTTTAATCTCTCGCACAGGGCAGGGTCGGGATTCACATACGCGGTGCGGTTGTCGGTGTAGATCACCATACCGGGTTTGGCTCCCGACGGTTTTTTTACAAACTTGACGGCGGTGTAGTCCACCGGCACCTGCACGCTGTCCGCCGCCTTGGAATGGGTGGCGGCGATGATGGCGGCCTGCTCGAGGGTGCGGTCGGGAGGCGTCTGCCCCTCGGTGACCACGATGACGTGGCTGCCGGGGATGTTTTTGGTGTGGAACCACACGTCACAGCCCCGTGCGGTCTTGAGGGTTAGACGGTCGTTCTCCAGATTGTTGCGCCCCACCAAGATGGTGAAGCCGTCATCCGAACAAAAAGCGAGCGCTTTCATGGGTGGCGGCGGCTTCTGTTTGCCCTTTTGCCGCTTGAGATAGCCCTGCTCCTCCAGTTCGCGGCGCAATTCCTCCAACTCACGGGTAGAGGTGGCACGGGTGAGACTGTCAAACACCGAGTCAAGATAAATCAGCTCCTGCTCGCCCTCGGCGATACGCTGGGTGAGAATCCGCTCGGCGGTCTGTGCCTTGCGATAGTCCTTATAGTATTTCTGTGCGTTGGCGGCGGCGGACAGGGCAGGGTCCAACGGCACCGTGATGGTGGCACAGTTTTCATCGTAGTAGTTAATCAGTTCGCAGGAGGAGGCACCCACGGGGATGAGGTGCATACCGGCGTTGATGAGGTCGCCGTACAGCCGCAGGGTGTCACGGTCGGCGGCGGCAGCCAATTCCTGCCGCTGAATATGCAATTTGCGTCGCACACGCTCGGTAGCACTGAGCAGCACGCGCAGTAGGTCGTGGCTGCGCACGCGCATACGCTCGGCCGCGGTTTTACGCGCGTAGTAGGCATCCAGCAGGGCGGAGAAGGTCGCCATCTCTTGTCCCGTCACGGTGGGGCCGTACTGGATGATGGTCTGAAAACTAAACTCTTGGGGCGTGCCGTCGGCCTTGACCAGCAGATAGGGGACACGGCGCTCGCCGGTCAGCACCGCACTACGGGTGCGTGCGAGGCAGTCGGCCAGTTTTTCCCATTCGCGGTCGGTGAGGGCACTGACAGGCGTGTCTGCGCCTGCGGTGGCGCGATAGGCAATCTCACGGCAGGAGAGAGGGGAGAGACCCGTCACAGCGTTTAGCAGCGCCTTAGACAGAGGTGCGTCCTTGCCGCCACGGATAGCGTCTACCACCTCGTCGGGGGTGGCTACGGATAAATCCAGCCCCTCCGCAGGGGGCGGCACCTCGTACCGCAGTCCCGGCAGAATGGGGCGCACCGAGGACATGGCAGGGTCTACGCGCTTGATGGCGTCGATGATGATACCGTCGGGTCCGATGAGGATGATGTTGCTGTGGCGGCCCATAATCTCCACCGCCAAGGTCAGGCGGACGGGGTCGCCCAATTCGTTGATACAATCAAAGTCGAGGTAAAGCGCACGCTCCCAGCCCTCCTGACGGATGGCAACCAGTCGACCGCCGGTGAGCCGCTTGCGCAGCAGCATACAAAACATAGGCGGCTGGGCAGGGTTTTCCAGCGTTTGGGTGGTGAAGTGAAGGCGAGGGGCGTTGGCGCCTGCCGATAGATACAGTTTTTCTGCACCGCCCTTCCACCGCAGAGCAATCACCAATTCCTCGCGGCCGGGCTGATGAATTTTATCAATGCGGGCATCCGTCAGGGTGTCCGCCAATTCCTGCCGCAGGCAGGCCAAAAACGCACCGTCCAACGCCAAGGTTCCTCACCACCTTTTTCAAAAAAGTCAAATCATTTCACAACGGAAAAGCATTCGCCCTCGTGATAGGGCACGACCTGCAGATCGGGGAACGCCTCGGTCAACCAGCCGCAGAGGGTGTCCACCACCGGCACCTCGGTGGAATAGTGACCGCCGTCGATGACGTTGATGTGTCCTGCGGCGTACAGCCATTCGTGGTGCTTCACCTCGCCGGTGACAAAGCAGTCTGCCAGACCGAAGCAGGCGGCGATGAAGCCGCCGCCACCGCCGCCGCAGACGGCGACCTTCTTGACCGGCTTTTCGCCGGCGGCACGCACCGGCATGCCCAGTGCATGGGCCGCGTGGGCGGCAAAGGCGCAGGCGCTCATTTCCTCGGGCAGGGTGCCGATACGGGTGATGCCGTCGGCGGCAATCTCCACGTCGGTGAGCCCCAGACGGGCCGCCAGCACGTCGTTGACACCGCCCATCGCCTTATCCAGATTGGTGTGGGCGGAGATGGCGCTGATGCCTGCCGCCGCCAGACGATAGGGTATGCTGTCGGCATCCAGCCGCTTCATACCGTTGAAGATGACGGGGTGGTGGGTGATGATGAGGTCGGCGCCGATGGCCTTGGCAGCCTCTAATGCGCCGTCGGTGGCGTCCAGCGCCACCAGCACGCGGGTGACGGGCAGATAGCCGCTGCCCACCAAAAGACCCACGTTGTCCCACTCCTCGCAGGTGTCGTAAGGGGCTTTTTCGCCCAAAAAATCGTAAATATCCTGTACTTTCACGGAGAAATCCTCCTTTTGTTATGATATCATCGTCATTATAACACACATTCTCCAAAAAACATAGCACAATTTCTCGAAAATTGCTATAATGTGTGTGACGAAACGTATTTTTATCCGTCTTGATGGGTAGAGAGGCCTTTCGAGAGAACAGAGGGGAGGAAAACCGATGGAGGACAGTCGCATTATCGAGATGTATTGGCAGAGGGACGAGCAAGCATTGACCCACACCCGAGAGAAATACGGCGCTTATTGCCACGCCATCGCTCTGCAAATCTTACATAACCGCGAGGACGCCGCCGAGTGTGAAAACGACACCTATCTGCGGGCGTGGAATGCCATGCCGCCCGACCGCCCCCACGGTCTGCGCGCCTATTTGGGCGCCATCACCCGACGGCTGTCGCTGGACCGCTGGCGTGAGCGAAAATCCGCCAAGCGTGGCGGCGGCGAGGTGGCGCTGTCCTTGGAGGAATTGGGCGAGTGCGTGTCCCACCCCGAAACCGTCCCCGCGGCGGTGGAGGCAGGGGAGACGGCCGCCATTCTATCGGATTTTCTCCGTTCTCTGCCGTCGGCCGAGTGCGATATGTTCCTGCGCCGCTATTGGTATTTCGATTCGGTGGCACAGATCGCACGGCGCTACGGTTACAGCGAAAGCAAAGTGAAAATGACGCTCATGCGCACACGGGAAAAACTTCGTGTTGCGTTGGAAAAGGAGGGAATTTGCCTATGACCTTTTGGCTATTGCAAGCGATGAATGACATCGACCCCGATTTGGTGGAGCGGGCGGCACAGCGCCCCCGTAAGGTCTATCCCCTGCGGTGGGTGGCGGCGGTGGCCGCCGCCGCGGTGATGGTGGTGGGCGTCGGTGTGTGGTGGCAACACCGCCCCGAGGATAAGCCGCCCATTGCACCGCCGGATAATACCACCACGACCACCACTACTATGGGGACCACTACTACGGTGGATGGGATTATTTCCACCCAGACTACCACCGCCCCCACACCTACGGAAACCACCACGACCACTACCAACGATGGCGGTGGTGTCGGTGGCGATGATAAATCCTGCGTGGTGCATAATGCCACGTATCACAGTATTCAAATTGG
Source organism: Acutalibacteraceae bacterium (assembly GCA_045544815.1). Lineage (GTDB taxonomy): Bacteria > Bacillota > Clostridia > Oscillospirales > Acutalibacteraceae > UBA5905. Next base: position 3,736 of record JAZPZT010000041.1, read on the forward strand.
TCCTAATCAAGTGGGCAAAGAACTGTACGATGCGTTTATCGACCAATATATGGGATGGGGAAAACCGTTGCCTGATCCTGATCTAACCTATCCTTTCACAGAGTGCAACTATCCCGAGAGTAATATCGTGACCTTTGTTCGATTCTGCGGTGTCACGCGGGAGCAGTTTATTGAGTATATGAGATGGGACGAAATAATCGAAGAAGTGGGTGAAGAGGCGTTTTTGAATATGCGCTATGACAATTATGGTAGTTGGCATATGCTTTACACTTACGGAGATGTTTTGGACGCCATATATGGCGACGATCCTCACCTGACGGCATGGGTTTTTAGTGCTTTTGCTCCCCACGCACATGTGGCGGGGGATGCCATGTATCAAAGATATTATCGGTTGTTCGGTTACCCCGAAGATCCCTTATACAATTTGGAGGGGTACTATCCCTACGAAATGTATCGTTCCTTAGCAGGTGACAGCGAGAGCATCATCGGCTATGTGAACTATGCCGGTATTCCCCGCGAGAAGTTTATTGAGGTGTACGGATGGGGGGACAAATTGGACGAAAAGGCCACCGACCACTTCGAATATGCGCCCTACACCTACCGCCAGTTTGTGGACGCCATTTACGGTGACGATGAAACATTACGCGATTGGGTGTTCGACCGCTACGTCTTCCACCCCGATTATCCCAAAGCCCCCTAACAAAAAAGGAACAGGGCGGGCGCCCCGGGGCCTATTTTTGGTAAAATATAT
>JAZPZT010000042.1:0-4479 GCA_045544815.1 Acutalibacteraceae bacterium
ACGGATATAGTGATAGCCCTTGTCGTCCTTGAGCAGAATGTTGTATTTGGGGGTGTGCTGTTTAATCAGCGCACACTCCAGCACCAGTGCCTCAAACTCGCTCCCGACCACGATGTAGTCGAAGGTGTCCACACGGCTGACCATCTGGCGCACCTTTTCGGAGTGATTGGTATCCGAGCCGAAGTACTGGCTGACGCGATTTTTTAGTTTTTTTGCCTTGCCGATATAGATGATATGCCCCGACTCGTCCTTCATCAGATACACGCCCGGCTGAAGGGGCAGAGCCATGGCTTTGCGTCGTAATGCGGCAATTTTATCCGTGCGGCTCATAGATTCTGCCTCGCCTGCCAGTATTTGCGGTCCAGACTGCGGTACTGGATGGCCTCGGCGATGTGAGCCACGTCGATGACGTCGCTGTCATCCAAATCGGCGATGGTGCGTGCCACCTTCAGCAGACGGTCATAGGCACGGGCGGACAAGCCCATCCGCTCGAAGGCGCCCTTCAGCAGAGCGCCTGCCGCTTCGGTGAGAGGGCAGAATTCCTTCAGCTTACTGGTGGGGATGCGTGCGTTGCTGAGGATGTCGGTGCCGGCAAAACGAGCCTGCTGGCGCGCTCTGGCGGCATTAACACGAACACGGATGTCCGCAGAGGACTCCGCCTTGTGGCGGGAGGCCAGTTGGTCGTATTCTACGGGCGGCACTTCGATGTGCAGGTCGATTCGGTCCAGCAGCGGGCCGGAAACCTTGCTGAGATAACGACTCACGGCGGTGGACGAGCAGGTGCAGGAGCGGGTGGGATGACCGTAATAGCCGCAGGGACAAGGATTCATCGCCGCCACCAGCATCATGGTGCAAGGATAGGCGAGGGAAGCGCTGACACGGGAGATGGTGACACGACCGTCCTCCAACGGTTGACGCAGGCACTCCATAGCGGTGCGCGAAAACTCAGGCAACTCGTCTAAAAACAGCACGCCGTTGTGGGCGAGAGATACCTCACCGGGGCGAGGGGTAATACCACCGCCTGCCAAGCTCTGAGGCGAAATGTTGTGATGAGGTGAGCGGAAAGGACGATGGCAGAGTAGGCCACCGCCGCCGAGTGTACCGGCGATGGAGTGGATCTTGGTGCATTCCAACGCCTCTTCACGGGTCATATCGGGCAAAATCGAGGGTAGACGCTTGGCGAGCATACTCTTACCCGAGCCGGGAGGGCCGATGAGCAGCACGTTGTGGCTGCCTGCGGCGGCAATTTCCATCGCACGGCGAGCCGCTTCTTGTCCCATCACGTCGGCAAAATCCGCCTGCAGCGCCTCTGCATAGGGCGCGAAGGGATGAGGCTCCATAGCCGTCAGTAATTCTATGCCTTTGAGGTGCAGGATCAGCGAAGCAATATCCGTGACGGGATAGACGTCGATGCCTTCCACAACGGCGGCTTCCTCGCCGTTTTCGACAGGGACGTAGACCTCTTTCATCCCTGCGTCCCGTGCGGCGATGACCATAGGCAACACACCACGCACAGGGCGCACGGAGCCTTGCAGGGACAATTCGCCGATAAAGGCACGCTTTTTCATATCCGCCTTCAGTTGACCGCTGGCGCAGAGCAGTGCCAACAGCAGGGGCAGGTCGTAGACCGAACCTTCCTTTTTCACGTCGGCAGGGGCGAGGTTGACGGTGATACGGCTGACGGGGTAGGTGAATCCCGCATTCTTCATCGCAGAGCGTACACGGTCACGGGATTCGCGTACCGCCGCATCGGGCAGACCGACCACGTCGAATCCGGGCAGACCTTGAGACAGGTCCGCCTCGACCTCTACCATAAAGCCGTCGATCCCTCTCAGGCCCATACTTTTCAGACCGGCAAACATAGACACAGTCCTTTCTTACGATTTTTTACGGAGTTTTTGTACCAGTGCCACCACGCCCGAAACGATCCACAGCGGAGTTGGCGCGGCTAAACACAACAGTTTGACACAAGTAATCAGTAAAGCACAATAAGCGAGTGGGAAAATGCCAAATAGACCGCCAAAACTAATAAAAAGCATAGCGGCACTGCACAGAAGTGAGTAGATGAACAACGCGACCTTTTTCCGCCACAGGCGTTGGCCTTCATGGACAGCAGTGCGAATGGCGGCAAAATCACCTTCGTTTAGAACGATGTCCGCCGCTGCTTTTACCACGTTTGCGGCAGGGGCGCCGCAGGCCATACCGACGTCGGCGCAGTGAAGTATCGCGGCATCCTTGCCGTGACAGGCGGTGACTGCCACCGCGTGACTTTGTGCTTGCAAAGCGGCGATGACACGGCACTGCTCCGAGACATCCAAGCCGCAATAGACGCTGTGTAGGTTTACGGCTTGTGCCAGTGTATCGTCATCCATCGTGCGTATATCGTCAGCGGTAAGTGCTTCGGCGGTGTCGGTTAATCCGGCATTTTTAGCGCCGGCGACAGCTACCGCCGCACTTCGGTTGGAGAAGAGAATCGTGCGCGCCTTGGACACGGTGAAATCATTGTCACACACGGGTATGGCTAATCCTAATAGACCGACGCAGGTGAAATCTCGTTCGATTTCCTCGGCGGTGTACACCGAGGGGGCGTGGTCGGATAGGCGATACGCCACGGCCACGACCTGCAGACCATCGGATTCCATTGCAGTGGCGGCTGCAGTCCATTTCTCCGTTTGTTCCCCACACAAAGCGAGTAAGGAACGCCATTCGCCACTGCTCAAAATCAGTGTTTGCTCATCTGCCAAATGGATGGTAGTTATGTGTCCGTTAATAGGGGCCAGTTCGCCGACGCAGGGCATATCTACCAGCAGATCTTGGCGGTCAATCGACAGGTTTTGTAGACGAGATAGTATGGCAGTGCCGTTGGGCGTCCGCTCGGTGGTGTTCAGTGCGGTCATACGCAAAAGCGGAAGAAGTCCTGCTACTTTGGGGTGCGCTTCGGTTAGGTCTGCCGTGTGTTTGCCGGTAAAGGCACGGCACAAGGTGGCTTCGCCCGATTGATGTAACAAATCCTGCTGGATAGCAATCGTCGTTACTTGTCCTATCGTGTCCAGAGCCGTTGGGTGCAGAATGCGCACGTGGCGGCGGAGTAGCCGCTGTGCACTGCCGGTAGTTAAAAGATTGAAGAGAGGAGATAAACCCGTTGGCGCCGTGGTCGCTATGAGTGCGGCGGCGGTTAGCCAAACGAAAGATGCGTGGTCACCACGGATATTACCAATGATGAAGGCGATGACACCTATAATGACAGCAGCTACCGTCCACCAAACGGTGATGGTGCTGACTTTTTTCTGGGTCGTTGGATTCTCTTGCGATTGAGGATGGTGTCCCCATTCGGAGTGGTTGCCGGTGGCGACCACAATTGCCGTGGCACGGCCTGCCGTGATGGTAGTGCCTGCATACACCATATTGGTGCGTTGCGGCAGGGGAGTGATATCGTCGAAAACGGCTTCGGCGTGTTTTTCGACAGAATAGGTAGCCTGCGTGAGATGGCTTTCGTCGCAATGCAGCCCTTCTGTTGTAATCAATCGGCAGTCGGCAGGCACGATATCGCCGCTTGATAAAATCACGATATCGCCGGGCACCAGCGTGAGGGATGATACGCTTCCCTCGCCGCCGTCACGGCGTATGCAAGCGTCGGGGGAAGAGAGCCCTCCCATCCATTCGGAGAGAACTTCCCCGCGGCGTTGCCGCAGTGTTTCCAGCAGAGTAGTAATCAGCGTCACCAATATCACGAAGAGCGGCCAATACCATTGTGTAGGCTCACCTTGCAACGCCTGACGGTAGAGGTCGAGGATGAACACGATGACGGAAACGATCAGCAAGAGAAGAGTAAGGGGATGGCGTAAGCCTATCACGAAGGAAGAAAAGAGGCTGGGTCGAGATGTTTTCTGCGGACGGTTTTCACCATATTCCTCCAGTCGCGCGGCGGCTTCCTGCGTGCTTAAGCCAACGGCAGGGTCAACCTGTAACTCACGCAATACGTCAACAACGGAATTGCTGTGCCAAATCATATAGAAAACTCCTTTCGGAAGTCAAAAAGCTCAAGGCAAGTATACACCTTTCCATTATAACACACTAAGTGGCAAATGCCAATAGAATGGCGGCACTTTTTTGAAAAAATATGCCGATGAGAACTGGGAGGGGTGGAGAGAAATAAACAGAGATATAGTTGTGAAAAATTTATCGAATTTTTCGGCGGAAAGTCTTGCAAAAACGAAAATTATGCGTATAATAGTATCCGTACGATTGTGCGCACTCGTGCGCGTACAGTAAAAACCGAAAGGAGTACCAATAATGAACTATACTCATGAAGTTGAGCAGATGTGTGTCGTGGCTAAGGGCCCCCACCACGGTCCCGCTCCCATCCCCGAAGAGGGTCTGTGGGTAAAAGCTACCCAGATTGGCGACATTTCCGGCCTGACCCACGGTGTGGGTTGGTGTGCCCCCCAGCAGGGCGCTTGCAAGCTGACCCTGAACATT
>JAZPZT010000043.1:0-10844 GCA_045544815.1 Acutalibacteraceae bacterium
GGGACGGAACGGGAACCGACGTGGTGGGGGTCGTGGGGGCTACGATGCCGCCGTCGGTGGTGGTGGCGGTGGCGTTGTTTGCCGTGGTGGTGTCCCCTATCTCCGTAGGAGTATTGGTGGTCGCGGTGGGTTTGCCATCGGAAATCGGTGGGGTTTCGTGGAATGCGTCGTTTCTAAACAAAGCGAAGCTGGCCAGCGACACCAGCGCCACCGAGCTCACCGAGGCGGTGATGCGGGTGATCCTCTGCTTCTTTTTACGCTGTGCTATCACGTATTGCTCTCGCCGCGCAAACACGTTGTCAGCGATCTCTCTATAACTCTTCATATACAAAATTCTCCTTTTCCAATTGTGCTTTGAGCGCCTGCTTGGCTCGATACACCAAGTTTTCGATTTGGCGTTTGCTCTTCTTCATGGCAACCGCCGCATCGGCATTGCTGAAACCGTCAAAATAGGTCAGATACAGCACTTGGCGATACTCCTCTTTCAGACTGTGCAAGGCTTTGTGCAGGACGATCTTCTGCTCCTCCTGCAAATAGGAGCGTTCCACCCCCTGCTCCTCAATGAGGCAGCTTTCCAGATCGTCGATGGGGGTGTCGGCCATCTTTTTGTGACGGCGGAGGTAATCCATTGCCACATTGCGGCCAATGGTATACAGCCAGGTTTTGAAAGCGTATTTTTCTGTGAATTTTGGCTTTTTGGTTACGATTTTAACAAAGGTCTCCTCCATCAATTCTTCGGCGACAAAAATGTTGTTCACATAACCGTTCAGATAGAGGATCAAGCCGTCTTTATAGTCTCGTATGATCTCCACAATGCCCTCGTCGTCACCATCAAGAAAACGGCGGTAGCTACTGGCACCGTTATCCATGGACTGCCTCCTTTCCGAAAGGTACTGCGTTACCCTTTCACTTATTAAACGGATAAGAGTGGAAAAACTCTCACTTTTTGGAAAAAGGTTTCACAATTCTATTGTAAAGGAGCACCGCAAAGAAAGCAAGAAAAAAAGGAAAACCGCCTGACAGGGGATGTCAGGCGGTTTCCTTGTTAGAGGGGTGTTTTGAGGAGGATGCACTCAGACTTTAGTGAGCATTCCGGTGCGGCTCCATCCTGCTCTCGCTGAGTACGAGTATAGTATAGCGCATTTTCCGGCCTACATTGTTACGATTCTATGAAGAAAGAGTGAATTATCCGTAAGGAAGATGTGAATGAGAAAAATTTTTGAAAAAAGCAAACAAATGTTTGACTTTTCCGAACATATGTGCTATACTGTGGGCAAGAGTAGTAAAAATAGGCTTTTTAGGAGGCTTTTCTATGAAACCATTAAACGAAAAACAGCAGCGAGTCTTGGCTTTTGTGAAGGAGCGACTGGGCGACGGCATTCCGCCTACGGTGCGTGAAATCTGCGACGCCTGCGGCATTAAGTCCACCTCCACCGTCCACGCCTATCTGAAGCGCTTGGAGGAGGAGGGCTATATCGACCGAATGGACGGCCTCAACCGCGCCATCCGCCTACCAGGCGAGAGCGTCACCCGTGTGCCCCTGCTGGGTAAGGTTACCGCCGGTCTGCCCATCCTGGCGGTGGAAGAGGTGGAGGACTACGTGCCCTTCTCCGGCGGCAGTCAGTATGGGGCAGGCGAGCTGTTCGCACTGCGTGTCAGCGGTACCAGTATGATCAACGCCGGTATCCTCGACCGTGACGTGGTCATCGTGCGCCGCACCAATACGGCGCAGAATGGCGACGTGGTGGTGGCGCTGATCGGCGACGAGGCCACCGTCAAGCGCATCTACGTCGAGTCCGACCACATCCGCCTGCAGCCTGAAAATCCCGAGTATGAGCCCATCATTGTCAAAGAAGCCGTCGTGCTGGGCAAGGTCATCTCGCTGGTGCGGTATTTCTGATGGGTAAGTATCGGTATTTGATTAGCGCCTGTCTGTGCGGCGAGCATTGCCGCTACGACGGCGGCACATTCGACTTTCCCCACCTGCGCAAACTGGCAGAAGAGGGCGTGGCTCTCCCCTACTGCCCCGAGCACGCAGGCGGCCTGCCCATCCCTCGCAAACCCTGCGAAATCGTGGGCGATAAGGTGTTGGCGGCAGACGGCACCGACTGCACGGCGGAGTATACCCGTGGTGCAGAGGGCGCACTGGCGCTGTGCAAAGAGCACGGCATCACCGCCGCTATTCTCAAGGAAAGCAGCCCCAGTTGCGGCAGCACACGTATCTATGACGGCACCCACACGGGAGTGAAGATTCCCGGCATGGGTTTGGCCGCTCACCTACTGAGCGATAACGGCGTGGCGCTGTACAGCGAAAAGGCGCTACCTGAGGATATCGAGGAATAAGCCAATATAAAAAGCAGTCCGTACCGGTGGTACGGACTGCTTTTTCGTTTGCGTTAAGCCAGAGAATACTTCTCCTTGTAGGCGGCGTAGGCCGTCCGGAACGCCTCGCTGGTGTGCTTGATATCCTGCAGATAGTGGTGGGTATCGAAGGCGTTGTGATCCACCTCGATGACCGCCACCGCCACGTTGGAACAATGGTCGGAGACACGCTCAAAGTTGGTGAGCATATCCGCCAAAATAAAGCCCATCTCGATACTGCACTCGCCGTTACGCAGACGGCGGATATGGCCGGCACGAATACGAGCGATGAGGCCGTCGATGACCTGCTCGAGAGGCTCTACCTGCTCCGCCATGGTCAAATCGTTCTCGGCGTAGGCGCGATGGGTGATCTCTAAAATCTCACGAATGGCGGCACTCAACACGGCCAGTTCCTTCTGTGCCTCAGGCGTAAAGGAAAGGCCCTTTTCGTGCATCTCCACGGCGCAATCCTTCAAGTTGAGGGCATGGTCGCCCAGACGCTCGAAATTGCCGATGGCGTGGAGCATTTTGGACACCACCTGAGAGTCCTTTTCGGACAGAGAGCGAGAGGACAATTGCACCAAGTAGGTGCCCAATTTATCCTCGGCATCGTCCAAGCGGTGCTCAATGTCACGCATAGGCTCAATCATTTTTTCGTCAAATTTTTCCAGCAAACCCAGTGCAACGAGGACGTTTCTGTAAGCCATGCCACACATACCAATGCTGGCGTGATTGCACTCGGATACCGCAACGGAGGGAGAGTTCAGCAGACGCTCGTCCAAGAACAAGCCCTTTTTCTCCTCGGCCTCCCCTTCCTTGTCACGGATAACAAAGCAAGCCAACTTCTCCATCTGCTTGCCGAAAGGCAACAGCACAGCGGCGGTGAGCACGTTGAAAATGGAGTGAACCACCGCTACGGCGAAAGCATTGGCGCTCTCGCCGGAATGCAGGAACGTGTAAATGGCGCTTTGTTCGGTAAGGAAAGAATTGAACAGCATATAAGCCGGCAGCCAAATCACCGTACCGATCAAATTCATAGCAAGGTGCAGAACAACCACGCGCTTGGCGTTGCGGTTGGTACCGATACTGGACAGCAGCGAGGTGACACAGGTACCGATATTAGCGCCCATCACCAGCGGAATAGCCATAGCGTTGGTGACGACACCGTTTATGGCAAAGGTCTGCACGATACCAATGGTGGCGGCAGAGGACTGGATCACGCCGGTGAAAATGATGCTGATGAGCAACAACAGCAAGGGATTATCGTATCGGGTTAACAGTACCTTAAACTCTTCCAGCTCAGAGAGAGGGCTGACACCCATATCCATTAACTCCATGCCATAAATCAAAATGGCAAATCCGATGAGGATGGTACCAACACTCTTGCGCTGATCCTTTTTGGACATCATCACCATCACCGTACCGATGAGCGCCAACACAGGAGCAAAATTCTCCGGCTTGAGCATCAGCATACCAATATTGTCGCTCTCAATGCCCGACATAGACAAAATCCAAGAGGTGAAGGTGGTGCCGATATTGGCGCCGTAGATGACGTACAGCGTCTGGGACATAGTCATCAGGCCGGAATTGACCAGACCCACCAGCATCACGGTAGTGGCAGAAGAAGACTGCACCGCAATGGTGATAGCAGCACCGAGAAGAATACTGACAACAGGATTGGTCGTGGCCTTTTTCAGCGTACGCTCCAGCTTACCGCCGGACATCTTCTCCAAATTGCCGGACATAACGTTCATGCCGAACATAAAGAACACCAGACCGATGATCAAGCCAATGACGACAGAAAGCCAATAGGCAGGCGTTGTCTCAGCTATGCTTGTAATAGGCATTTTAAAGTCATCCTTTCGTTTATAACAAATGGGTGAAATATGTTTATCGGAACAGGTCCGTTTTTGTCGATTTCCTGTGGGTTTTGCCGAACTACCCCATAATGCTTATATCATAGCATACTCCACCGTATTTTTCAATATTCAGATTGGAAAAAGCACTCGTCAAATGCGATAAAGATACTTTCTCATTTTTTGAAATTTTGGATAAAAAAGGGAGGAACCACCATAGCGGTTCCTCCCCCATTGGAGTTAAATGAAATTAGTCGGCCTGACGGGCGGCGATAACCTTATCCGATACGGATTTGGGAGCCTCCTCATAGCGCTCAAAGGCCAAAGTGAAATAGCCACGACCCTGCGTGGTGGAGCGCAGCATAACGGCGTAATCGCCCAACTCGCCCTGAGGCACCTCGGCCTCGATACAGGTCAGCTCGTCCTCGGCAGGATTCATGCCCAGCACGCGGCCGCGACGCTTGTTGATGTCGCCCATAATGTCGCCGGTATTATCGGTCGGCACGTAGACGGACAGGTGCATCACGGGCTCCAGCAGAATGGGATTTGCCTGAGCGATACCCTCTTTATAAGCGATAGAGGCAGCGGTCTTAAACGCCATTTCGGAGGAGTCGACGGGATGGTAGGAACCATCCACCAGAGTGGCCTTAACGCCGACCAAAGGATAACCGGCCAGCACGCCTTCCTTAGCGCACTCCTGCAGACCCTTTTCCACGGCGGGGAAGTAGTTCTTCGGCACGGCGCCGCCGAACACCTTCTCCTCAAAGACCAGGGTATCGCCCTCCCAGGGCTCAAACTCGATCCACACGTCACCGAACTGACCGTGACCGCCGGACTGCTTCTTATGGCGGCCCTGTACCTTAACTTTGCGGCGGATGGTCTCGCGATAAGCCACCTCGGGAGTGGACAGCGTGACATCGGCGCCGAACTTCGCCTTCAGACGAGAGACGATGATATCCAGATGCTGCTCGCCCAAACCGGAGAGAATCAGCTCGCCGGTCTCGTTGTTCTTCTCCACCTTGATGGTGGGATCTTCCTCGCACAGACGAGCCAGACCGGAAGCAACCTTCTCCTCATCGCCCTTCTTGGTGGTGTTAACCGCCATAGACAGGCAGGGCAGGTCGAAGGGAACGCCGGGCAGAGTGACGGGGCAACTGGGAGCACACAAGGTATCGCCGGTGCCGGTATTAACCAGCTTGGCCACGGCGCCGATATCACCGGCAGTGATGTAGGGAGCCTCTTCCTGCTTCTTACCACGGACGTAGAACAGTTTGCCCAAACGCTCGGTCTCGCCGGTACGGGTGTTCAGCAGAGCCATATCGGGCACGATCTTACCGCGAATGACCTTGAAATAAACCATCTTGCCCACGAAGGGGTCGACCACGGTCTTGAACACGGTGGCGACAGCGGGAGCGTCCTCGTCCACTTCCAATTCAACGAGGTCGCCGTTGGCGTCGGTGCCGATTTCACCGGCCACGGACTCGGCCCAAGGAGCCAGCCACAGCAGACCGGTCAGCAACTGGTCGATGGCCTCCAACTCCTGCGCAGAGCCGCAGAAAACGGGAGCGATCTCACCACGGCGGACACCGGTGGCGATACCCTTAATCAGCTCGTCGGGAGTGAACTCCTCACCGGAGAAGTATTTCTCCATCAATTCCTCGCTGGTCTCAGCGACGGCCTCATTCATAGCGGTGCGCAGACCCTCAAGGCGGTGACCCATATCGGGGATCGGCACCTGCTTGGCTTTACCGTTCTCGTAAGTATAGGCACGATACTCCAAGAGGTTGATGTAGCACTCTACCTTATGGTCCACCACGTAGGGAACGACCATAGGACAGACCATGGGGCCAAACTTACCCTTCAGGTCCTCAAACACTTTATAGAAATCCGCGCTCTCGCGGTCCAGCTTATTCACAAAGAAGATGGTGGCAATGCCCTTCTTCTGCGCGGCGGCAAAAGCCTTCTCCGCACCGACGGTCAAGCCACTCTTACCGGAAACGACGATGACCGAAGAACCGGCGGCACGAATACCCTCACGCAGACCGCCCACAAAGTCAAACAGACCGGGGGTGTCCAAGATATTCAGCTTGGTACTCTTCCACTCGATGGGGACCAGAGAGGTGGAAACCGATACCTTACGGCGAATCTCCTCGGGGTCGAAGTCGCTGACGGTGTTACCATCCGCTACTTTGCCCAGACGGTCCGGCTGATACGCCAGGTAATACATAGCCTCGACGAGGCTGGTCTTACCCGAGCCAGCATGGCCCGTCAGAGCCACGTTACGGATGGTTTTTGCATTGTAGTTTTTCATGAATGCACGCCCTTTCTCATAACCCTCCCCCGCCCTTTGGCTAATTTTCATAGCAAAAAGGCGAGAAATAGGATATTTTGCACAAAAAAATCAAACAAACTCCGTTTGTTTTATACGATTATACTACATTAAAAGTAGTTTGGCAACTGTTTTTTGTGAAATTTTTCAAAAAAGAGTGGATTTATTTTAGGTAATAGAAAAGAAAAAGGCCACCCGTGATGGGTGGCCTTTTCTCAAGAAAATTTATGCCATATACTCAGCAGCGGTAGCAGCATTCATCTCGCCATAGATCACGATTTGCTCACCATTGGCCTCAATGACGTAATACGGACGTGCGTAGATGATGCGATCTAACGCACTCTCAGGAATATTGATGACACGGATGGCAAAGGAACAGGAATCCTCATCCCACTCGGTGAGATACACCACCGGTATATCAATAACATAGGTGCCGTTGACGTTTTCCAACACAGGGTCCACACCCTCTTGGTTGGTCAAGACGGATCCCATAGCGATGAGCTTGCAAGTGTGTCCCATATACTCAATGGTGGCATCGGTGTAATCCACCTCATTGCCGTTCTTGACGCCCACCGACACGGACAAATCGAATTTGAAAGCCAGGCCGGTGCCGCTCTCGGTGTCCATAGCGCTGTGCTCCACTTCTTCCGCGTACTGCACCTCAAGGGCGGCGCTCTCATAATACCACTTGGCGGCATCCAGTTTGGGACAATCATACATCAGATAAGAGATGTTTTCTCTGTCGGCCACGGTGCCGCGATACCACACGGAGCTCAACTTGGTATTGGCGAAGGCGGCGCCGTCAAAATACTTGGTGCACGTACCCATAGCCACAGAAGCCAAATTTTCACAGTTGGTGAACGCGCTCAGGCCTACGCTGACCACGTTGTTGAGATCCACCCAAGTCAATGCACTGCAGAACAAGAACGCACTGTTTTCAAGGGTCTCCACGCTATCGCTGAGGGTCACCATAGACAGACCGGTGGCATCGTAGAAAGCACGGGTACCGATGGTGGTCACGCCCTCCGGCACCGTATAGACGCCGACTCTGCCGGCGGGATACCGCACCAGAGTAGTGCCCTCCTTATTGAACATCACACCGTCGATGTCCATATAGCAGGGATGATCCTCTGCCACGGTGATGCTCCGCAGGGTGGTGGGCAACGCGTTGTAATCAAAGTATTCCAGGGTAGCCGGAATGTGGATGGAGGTCAAGCCGCTTTGAGAGAAGGCCATTCCCCTAATCTCATAGAGACTCTCGGGGAACACAATGGACTGCAAGGATTCGCACTTATAGAAGGTTTTATCATTAATCGTTTCAAGGCTTGCGGGAATGTTGATGGAGGCCAGCGCCTTGCACTCCGCAAAGGCGCGCTCACCAATGGATACCACGGTGTCCGGCAGCACCATGGAGGTGATACCGCTGCGGTAGAAGGCAAGAGGTTTGATTCTCTCAACCCCATCCGCCACGGACACGTCGGTGAGTTTAGAAGTCTCGGCAAAAGCACGGTAGCCGATGGTGGTGACGCCGTCACCGATGACCACCGAGGTCAGATTCTTACAGCGGGAGAATACGCTATCACCGATGGTGGTAACATTGTCGGGAATCGTCACCGAGGTAACGTCTTGATTCTTCCAGAAGGCGTGATCCCCAATGGCGGTAACGGAATTGCCGCCGATCTCCTCGGGAACGGTCACGTCGCCGCCCTCGCCGGCATACCGGGTGATGGTCACGTTACCGTCGTCACCGACCTCGTAATAGAACCCATCCTCGGTCATTAGGGGGCCTTCCGGCTCTTCCGGCTCCTCTCCCCCATCTGCATACCGCCAAGCGGCGTTCAGCAGGGCGTCGTTTTTGGTGCCGATCGCAATGAGAGCGGCCTGCTCTTCGGTGCCGTTATAGACCACGTCGGACAGAGAGGTACAACCATTAAAAGCACCGTTACCGACGGTGACCAGCGTCGAGGGGAGAGAGACCGAGACCAGGCTCTCACATTTGCTGAACGCATATTCGCCGATATCGGTAACCCCCTCCGGAATCACAACGGAAGTCAGATCGGAATAACTGAAGGCGGAGTCGTCAATAGCCACCACGGGATCGCCGTAAATTTCACCGGGGATCACAATGTCGGTGGCACTGCCCCAATAACCGGTAATCATCACACCGCCGTCCACATAAGTGCGATAGAAATAATCCGGAGAGGTTTCGGAAGCATCCGGCAACTCTTCCAACGGAGGCATCGGACCGATCCATCCATAGTGCCAGACGGCAGCGTTCAGGGGATCGTTTTCAATGGCAATATTGGTAAGATCTCGCGCCTCCTGCGTACCGGAATAATACACGTCGGTCAGGCTGTCACAGAAACGGAAGGCCGCCTCCTGAATGTAGCCAACGGTGGCCGGCAGAGCGATCTGCTCCAAAGAAGAACAGCCGTTGAAGGCATACTCACCGATATAGACCACACCCTCGGGAATAATGATTTCGCGTAGAGACTCGCACAAGCTGAACGCATCGTTGCCGATGAAATAGAGGCTATCCGGCAGATACACACTCTGCAGACCGGAACAACGGTCAAAGGTGCGGTCTTGCAACACCTCTACCCCATCGGGGATGGCAATCTCCTTCAAAGAAAAGCAAGAATCAAAAGCGTTATTTTCGATTACCTTGACGCCGTCGCCAAAGTTGACGTCCGTCAAGGATTCGCAACCACGGAAGGCAGCCTCACCGATGACCTCAAGGTTATCACCCATATTCACGGTCTTCAGGAAGGTGCACGTATCAAAAGCACCATAGCGAAGCTCCACCACACTATCCGGGATGTCCACCTCGGTCAACCAATCTTTGTAGGCACAGGCAGATTCACCGATGACCTTTAACGGATAGCCGCCCAACGTATCGGGGAGGTAGAAGGACTCGCCGTCACCCCCATAGTTCGTGAGGGTGGCACCGCCGTCCTCGACGATGTAGTACCAAGTTCCCCACCCCTCAACGTACTCGTACACGGTGGGGTCGCTCTCTGCCACGGTGCCGAGGGGGGTGAACGCCATGATCACCAGCAACGCCATCACCGCGCTCAATAGTTTTACGTAACGTTTCATAGATTTTTCCTCCTTTTCTGTTTATGTTAAAGATAGTTGCCTATCTTGATTGTAACAGCAATACCACCCGATATACAAGCACCCTTAGGGGTGAAAATCTTCTTTTTCAGGGTGAGAAGAGGGTGAAAACCGGACGAAACAGAAAAAGGCCACCCGTGATGAGTGGCCTTTGGGGTTATTCCTTATTGAATTACAAATCGGAGAACAGGTCGGCGTTGTACTCGCCGGCGTCGATGAGCTCCTTGAAGCTGGCGACCACCAAGGGCTTATCCTCGGCGTAGGTGACGCCGAACCACTTATCGGGGGTGGGCAGCACCTTGACGGACACCTTGCCCTGCTTCAGCAGGTCGCCGATGTGACCGGGCAGCAGGTACTCCGCCTTCAGCTCGTTGCCGGCAATACCCTGCAGGAAGGTGACGAAGTCCGCCTCCAGCATAGGCAGGTAGGCAGGAGTCAGACCCCAGAAGTTCATGGACACGGCGCCCTCGGCGTCCAGAATCTTGTCGCCTGCGGCAGCGCCGCCGTCGGGAGTCTTGACGATATCGCCGGTCTCCACCACGTCGGTGAGGTAGTTATCGGCGTTAACCTGACACACGCCGCGGGTGACGCCGCCGTTGTCGGACAGGGTGTTCTTCAACTGGAAGCCGGCCATACAGAACTTGGTATCGGCGGCCTCGTTGACTAAGAAGGCGTGCAGCTCTTTGAAAGCCACCTTGCCGTAATAGTCGTCGGCGTTGATGACCACGAAGGGCTCGGTCAGCAGATCCTTGGCGGCCAGCACAGCCTGACCGGTACCCCAAGGCTTGGAACGCCCCTCGGGAACAGAGAAGCCCTCGGGCAGAGCGTCCAAAGCCTGGAAAGCGTAGCCGACCTCCACGTCGTGGGCGGCGCAGATTTTCTCAATGCGGTTGCCGATGACCTCACGGAAATCCGCCTCGATATCCTTACGGATGATAAAGACGATCTTGTTAAAGCCGGCCTTGATGGCGTCGTGAATGGAATAGTCCATAATGATCTCGCCGTTGGGGCCAACGGGGGCCAACTGCTTAATGCCGCCGCCGAAGCGAGAGCCGATACCGGCCGCCATAATCAAAAGAGTGGTTTTCATAGTGCATATCTCCTTTTCAAAATAAATTAGTTCAGTTTATCCACACAGACACCGCCGTAGGGACGGATGTTCAGCACGTGGCAAGAGCCCT
>JAZPZT010000044.1:0-1503 GCA_045544815.1 Acutalibacteraceae bacterium
CCTCTGCCGCCCTTGCGTGCAGGGTCCTGGGAGACATATCTCCGGCGCAGGCGCATTGGGGAAGAATAAAGATGTCGCCGTATTTTTCCCGTACCAGGGCTCGCAGCTGCGCCCAGTAATCGGCGGTAAGGTAGGGCTCAAATTCCGAGTTCTGGGAGGGACAGGGCACGTTTATCACCGCTCCGGTAAGCTTTTCGTTTTGGTCAAAGGTGAACATAAAATAAACGGTGCTATCCACGTTGCCCTCGTAGCCCAAAAACATGGGGTCGTTGGTCTTTCCGTACATCCAGGCGTGCTTGTTGACCGCCAGGGAGGGGGGGTAGGAATTGTTGGGCCGCTGGCGAAGATCGTCGGCATAGGTGGGGCGGCGGTGATGGGCCACCACGGCGTAGCCGTACCCGTAGGCGTAAGAGCCCTCCCTTCGGCTCTCGTAGGCCTCCACCACCGCGTCCGAGGCCCGGTCCACCAAAAGGCTTCGGTATTCCTCGGGGGGCATATACTCTATCCTATCGTGGGGGGCCTTATCGTACCCGGTATGCCCCATTTTCATATAACGGGGCGTGGTGTGGGCGTGGGTGGCGCTAAAAAGGATCTTCTCGGCAGGGATGGCCGGGTTTTTGGCTCTTACGGCCTCTCTCAGGTCAAAGATCAGACCGTCGTCCACGCCGATAAGGTCGCCCGACATCATGACCGATACGTTGTGCCCGTCGTCTATGACCAGCGCCGTTACCGTGTTTTCGTCCAGCTTTCCTTTGGATACTCTCTCGTAGAACTGCCCCGTGATCCCCACAGGCCCGTCCACGCCGATGTTTTTGCTGCTCCATCCGAATGTAAGCATAGTCTTTTCCTCCCGGTTACGATCTTACGATCAGATAATACATACTGCGGGCAGTCTCGCCCAGCCGAAAGCATAGCTTGCCGTCCTTTTCCTGGGTGGGAACGGTGCCGATATAATAGCCCTCGGCGCTCACCGCCCAAACGCTCATGCCGGTGCACTGGGTCTCCAGCTCGATCTGAGCCCGGATATTTTCCACCACCACCGGGGGCCTTCCGATGTCCAGCATAAGCTCTCCGGCAAATTTGGCGTCGGTATTCTCTGCCCGGCCCACCGTTGTGAGAAGAATATTGTCCGATCGGGAGAGGGGCTCGTCGGTAAGGGAACTCATAGCGATGACTGCGTAATCGGTAAAGCAGGTGAGCGTTGCGCCCTTCATAGCGATCGGTCCGTTCTGGCCCAGCATACCGTAGGCGCACTTGGTTCGGGGCGTGTCTATAACCCCTACGTGCTTTTCCCAATTGCGGTAAAGCTGGCCCGTGTCGGATACGGTAAAGCAGTCGGCGGTTTCCTCCGGCAGGGGCTCAAGACCGTGCTTTTGGCCGATGGAGGTCACGAATTTATATCTTTCAATGCCGGTGGCGACCCGTTTTCTATCCCAGGCGCACAGGTCTGGCACGTCAACGCCGTAGGTCTTGGTCCCCTCGCTCACGTCGCCGCGGCGGGTG
>JAZPZT010000045.1:0-14990 GCA_045544815.1 Acutalibacteraceae bacterium
CATAAAAGCAAATGCAAGAAAACTTACGAAAATCAGTAAATATTGATATATATTAATTACTTATTATATGTGACAAAAGCGAGATGAAAAAAGCTGGCCACGGCAGAGGCCGTGGGCGGCTTTTTTCATCTCGCTTTTGTCACATATAATAAGTAATTAATATATATCAATATTTACTGATTTTCGTAAGTTTTCTTGCATTTGCTTTTATGTGTGATATAATTAACGTGGTTAGTTGTTTAAACCATATTATATAAGGAGGAAACACTATGCAAAGCAAACTACGCAAAGTATTGTCCGTACTAGCCGTAATGGCAATGCTGTGCACCCTGCTGCCTCTGGGCGTTATGTCCGTGGCTGCAGAGGACGAACAGATCCTGTTCTGGAATTTTGAAGACGGCGACGTCGGCTTCACTTCCGGCGGACCGGGGCAGTCCATCGTTGTCGACCCCGACGACAGCACCAACCACGTGCTGTACTGGGCCTGCAGCAGCGCTTACGGCGAAATCCGTAAAACCATCACACTGGAAAAGAACACCGACTACGTCTTCAACTTCAAGATGAAGACCAGTATGGCAAAACCTGCCTTCATTACCGTACAGACCTCTTCCTGGGGCGAGTACGAGCAGGTGTCCTTCGACACCAAAACCACTTGGACCGATCATTCCATCGAGTTCAACACCGGTGAGACCTTCAGCAGCGTTATGCTGAAGATCCAGAACAATGGTACGATCCAGGATTTCTGGGTGGACAACTTCACCGTCATCAAAAAAGAGACTGTGGAGCCTGAAGTGCCCGAAGGCGGCGAGACCACCTACGAGTCCGTTCTGGAGATGGACTGGGAGGACGGCGTGGCCGTGTTCAAGAACGCTTCCGTTGTGGCTGAAGGCCCCGATGGCAGCAACTGCCTGAAGTATTCCTTCACCGGTGGCTACAGCTCCACCTATCGCACTGTCAGCGGCTTCGAGGAAAACGCCGATTACCTCATCACCTTTAAGGCAAAGGCCAGCACCAGCGCTTCCATGTTCGTCACCTTCCAAGACGGCAGCTGGGGCAGCACCTACTACAACGAGACCTTTAAGCCTACCACCGAGTGGGCGGAATACTCCATCACCACCAACATCGGTGACACCCCCAACAGCAGCGGCGCCATCCTGTTCAAGTTCCAGGATGCGGGCACGGCTCTGGACCTGTGGGTAGACGATTTGTACATCGCTAAGATCATCGAGCCCGAGAGCGACGAGGAGGAGAGCGAGAATCTGCTCACCAACGGCGACTTCGAGACCGGTGACTTCACCAACTGGACCAAGCATCAGTCCACCGTCATCTCCACCGATGCCCACGGCGGTTCCTATGCCGCCAACCTGAAGGGCTCCGGCGGCTGGGGCGGTATGCTGAACACCAACGTGACCGTCGTGGCCGGCAACACCTACACCGTCAGCCTGTGGCTGAAGACCAACGCCAACGGTGTCAACGTCCAGATTAAGGACGGCGGCACCAGCGGCAACAACATGGCCAGCAAGTGGTTCACCGCCACCGAGTGGACCCAGCTGACCTGGGACGTGGTCCCCACCACCACCACCCTGTGCTTCAACTTCTGCGGCGGCGGTAACGGCGTTGCCGAAGACGTGCTGGTGGACGATATCACCGTCATCGGCCAGAAGGTTCCTTCCTTCGACGGCTTCATCTACAACGGTGACTTCGAGACCGGCGCCATCTCCCCCTGGAGCGTCTATTCCGACACCGTCGTGTCCAAGGAGGCTGCTCAGAATGGCAAGTACGGTCTGGAGATGATCGGTGACGGCGGCTGGGGCGGCCTGGCTTATCAGGATTTCGCCACCGAGGTCGGCCACACTTATGCGGTCACCTTCTCCTACAAGACCGTTGCTAACGGCGTGAACGTTCAGATCCAGAACCCTGTCGGCACCACCCTTGTCGGCAAGTGGGTCACCAACACCTCTTGGAGCACCTTAACTTTGGAGTTTACCGCTGTGGACACCACCGCTCGCATCAACATCTGCGGCGGCGGCAACGGCATTGCCACCACCGTCTATCTGGACGACGTGAAGGTCGTCGAGGTGAAGGATCCCAACTTCGACGGCTATATCTGGAACGGCGACTTTGAAGCCGGCTCCCTGACCAAGTGGGAGAGCTTCCAACAGACCACCATCTCCGCCGACGCTGCCAAGAACGGCAAGTACGGCGCCATCCTGAAGGGTAACGGCGGGTGGGGCGGCTGTCTGACCCAGCGCGACATCGCTGTGGAGGTCGGCAAGACCTACAAGCTGTCCTTCTGGTACAAGACCCCCTCCAATGGTCTGAATATGACCCTGAAGGATCAGGACAACCAGAACACCAAGCTGGCCGGTAACTACCTGAGTGGCAAGCAGGATTGGACCCTGTACGAGGCCACCTTCGAGTCCGGCTACGTCACCAAGCTGATCCTGAACTTCTCCGGCTCCGGTAAGAACACCACCGACGAGCTGTGGATCGACGACATCAAGCTGGAGAACCTCTCCGGCGACGAGATGGATCGTTGCGAGATTTTGAAGAACAGCGGCACCTCCATTCGCGACGTGGACGACAACAACCGCGGTCTGGCTTTCCGCTTCGCCGTCAATGTGTCCGGCGCCGAGTTTGTCAAGGGCAACCAGTACGTATCCGGCTCCGGTTCTATGCAGCTGTTTAAGTACGACGACGCCATCGGCTCCCTGATCGAGACCGGCGCCATCGTCACCAACCAGGCAGCCATCGGCGAGGGCGATATGACCCTGGCTGATGTGGACGGCAGCAAAACCATCAAGATTCCCGCCAAATACATCACCCACTATGAGGATAACGGCGATATGTTCTTCGCCGTGCGTATCATCAACATCCCCGATGAGCACGTAGGCACTCAGATCTATGCCCGTCCCTACTACACCTATGAGATCGACGGCGAGCAGGTCACCATCTACGGCGATGTCGAGGACGAAAACTATGAGCAAGTCGCCAGCGTGCGCCGCTCGCTGAAGATTCTGGCCATCGGCAACTCCTTCTCCATGGACGCCATGCGCAACTATCTGTACGACGTGCTCAAGAGCGCAGACTACGACCAGGTCATCCTGGGTAACCTGCACATCGGCGGTTGCTCCTTGGATATGCACTGGAATAACATCACCAGCAACAGCAGCGTCTATCAATTCCAGAAGAACGACGACGACGGCAAGTGGGTGCATAATGAACAGTATTGCGCCATCGACGCTCTGCGTGAGGAGAACTGGGATATTATCACCGTCCAGCAGGTCTCCGGCAGCGCCGGTATGCCCGACACTTACGGCAACCTGCAAAACATCGTCAACTGGGTTGAGGAGAACAAGACCAATCCCGAGGCCAAGATCCTGTGGCACATGACCTGGGCCTATCAGCAGGATTCCACTCACGAGTCCTTCCCCAACTACAATAACGACCAGATGACCATGTACAATGCCATCGTGAACACCGTGCAGAACAACGTTCTGAACGTGGAAGGCATCGACGGTATCATCCCCGCCGGCACCGCCATTCAGAATCTGCGTCAGACCTCCATCGGTGACACTCTGACTGCTGACGGCTATCACCTGAACGATCTGCACGGTGATTACACCGCTTCTTTGACCTGGTATGCCGCCATCACCGGCGAGAGCCTGGATCTGGTGGACTTTGTGCCCGCCGCTGTGACCAATGACGCATTCAACGTCAAGCGTGCGGTTGGCCGTGCCATCATCAACCCCTACGAGGTCTCCAACATGGACGAGACCGTCCTGATTGCCGGCTCTGACTTCCAGGCCGGCACTTGGGACAAGAACATGAGCAACGTCAACGCCATTCTGGGCGGCATTAAGAACACCGACGGTTACGAGCTGTTCGACGGTATGCTGTTCCCCGGCGACTTCACCCCCAGCCACGGTCACGACGCAGCCACCGAGGGTATCGGCGTGCTGGACGAGTTCTCTAACGGCTTTGTCATCGGCAACAAGTACTATGCCGAGGGTAACCACGACGCTCCCACCGTGGAGAAGCTCAACCCCTACGCCAACAACGATCCTGTGGGCGGCACCTTCGGCGTCTTCGTCATCCACGAGGAAGACTACGGTCAGTTCGGCGGCACCAGCGCCAACGATCCCGCCGCCGACCTGAAGGCTTACTTCGACGAGAAGATCGCCAGCGGCTGGGACACCAAGAAGCCCATCTTCGTGATGACCCACGTGCCCCTGCACTTCAACTGGCGTACCGTCAGCGACTATGGCGCCGGCAAGAATGCTCAGGGCATCGTAGAGGCTCTGAACTACGGCGGTGAGAACGGCTTCAACGTCATCTTCCTGTTCGGCCACAACCACTCCAGCGACTACGATGCTTATGTAGGCGGCTCTGCCATCTATCTGGCCAAGGGCGACACCATGCTGATCGCCAAGCCCGAGAACTATAAGGAGTATCAGGAAGTTGAGCTGAAGTTCACCTATATGAATGCCGGCTACGTGGGTTACTTTGCCGACACCGGTTGCGGCGTGGACACCACCCTGACCATGACCACCTTCCGAATTCAGGAAGATGGTTCCGTCATCATCACCCGCTATGACAAGAACGGCTACCACAACCTGAAGGCTGAGGGTAAGGCTCACATCGCCAACGAGCACAACGTGACCATCCCCGTCAACGCGGATGTGTACGGTCCCCAGCGCATCGTTACCGCCACCTCCGACGAGGAGTACACCGGCTAACGATTAGCTAACGAAACAAATCCCCTGCAACGGACATCCGTTGCAGGGGATTTTCTCATTTCTTACGCCTACTGCGTTGATATTCGCCGGGGGTCATCCCCGTATGCTTTTGAAACAGGCGGCGGAAATAGGACACGTTTTCATACCCCACCGCATAGGAAATCTGGGTGATGTTGTAATCGGTATGCTCCAACAAATTCATCGCACGGGATATCCGCAGGGAGAGCAAGTATTGCAACGGTGAACAGCCCGTATACTCCTTGAATTTTTGACGAAACCAACAGGGGGTCATACGGTTGTGCAGGGCATAACCCTCAATCGAAATGCTCTCGTTCCAATGGCGTTCAAAATAACCCAGTGCCTGGATGATGTCTCCCTGGAATTCCAACTTTGCATCCTGCGTATCCGCCAAATGACGGTGGATCAACAAAAACAGGTGGCGCAGCGTCATCTGCAGCATTTCCTCATAATGGGCGCTCTTGGTCTGTAGTTCACGAATCATTCCACAGTATAACCCGCGCACGTCGGAGGAAATGCCTGCCCAGAACACTCTGCCATCCGAAGGAACGCCGCACTCTTCCAGTCGTTCCTCCACGTCCGATCCGGTGAAATGCACCCAAAAAAACTCTCCCTTTTCTTTGGGGTAAACGTAATAGATCTGGGGATCACCGGGGCGAAACAGCACCATATTCCCCTGCTCGACGACCGTTTCTGTTTCGCCGTCGAAATAGAAATGCATACAGCCGTTTGCCACGTAGATAAGCTGATAATCCCGCTGTCCGCGAGGACGCACGGTATAAAATTTTGGCACCGTTCGGGGGCGAATGTTGCCCGCCGAGGTGATCAACAAGGGGCGGCTCAGATCCACCGTCTCATCCGCCACACGACCGATATCGCCGCGATACACAAACACAGCGTTCACCTTCCCTTTTGCTTTTTACTCTCTGTTACATCATATCGCGCAATACAAGCTAAGTCAACAAAAACTTTCGTTTTGTGCTCTTTTTTGGCTGTTTTGTTTCTTTTTGTTTCCCTCAATATCGTATAGAATGAAGATGGTAACTTAGAGAGGATGGGATAAATCCTCTCGCCACAAATAAATAAGGAGGAACACACAATGAAACAACTGCGCAAACCTTTGGCAATGTTGCTGGCTCTTTTGATGCTGTGCACCGTATTGCCTCTGTCCGGTTTGGTCAGCGCTGCTGGCGAGAATCTGCTCGTTAACGGCGATTTCGAAGCCGGTAACACCAACTGGACCAACTTAGTGTCCACCATCGGTGTGGTGGACGATCCCACCGGTGCCGGTCAAGGCAAGGTCATGCAGACCAACGAGACCGGTGGCTCTGTCCATATGTTCCAACAGAGCGTCACCATGACCGCCAACACCGACTACATCCTGACCTATAAGGTATATACCTACGCCGCCAGCGGCACCAACCCTGGCTGGTGGGTGACGATCGGAGATAAATCCGCCACCTACGACGTAAACGCTGTGTACGCGCTCGCCGGCGGCATCGAGGTCAAGACGGTGGATAGCTCCTCCAGCACCCGTGTGCGCTTCACCATCACCAACGCCGCCTTGTACAACAAGTGGATCGAAGTGCAGATCCCCTTCAACAGCGGCAACAACACCGCCCCCAACATCATCTTCTCCAACTACCGCGCTAATGCCGGTCAGTACTACTTCGACGACATCGTGCTGGTCCGTGCCGATGGCGGTAGCGAGCCTGAGCCGGAAGAGCCCGACACCCCCGTCGAGCCCGATCCGATCGTGAGCGAAACCGACGTAACCGGCAACCTGCTGGTAAACGGCAATTTCGCCACCGGCGACATCACCGGCTGGCAGAATCTGTACGGCGCCTGCACTACCTCCATCGTGGAGGGCTATAACAGCACCTACGGCCTGCAGATCACCACTTCCGGCGCCTGGAATATGGTGCGCCAAAAGGTCAACGTAGATGCCGACACGGACTACGTGCTGACCGTCTGGGCGAAAGCAGGCAGCAACATGACCCTGCTGGTCAAGGACGGCGGCGACACCACCAACGTTGCCCAGGCCGGTCTCACCGGAACCGACTGGACCAAATATACCATCAAATTTAACTCCGGCGATTACACCAGCATCTACGTCTCCATTATGGGCAGCCAGGCCGATGCCTCTGTCATCGTAGACAGCGCCGCCTTGGTGAAGGGCTCCAACAACGTGCTGCAAAACGGCGACTTTGAGACCGGTGACACCACCGGCTGGACCAACCTGTACGGCGCCTGCACCTTGTCTATGACCGCCGGTCACACCGGCTCCTACGCTCTGAATTTCCAGGGCGGTCAGTGGAACCAGACCCGTCAGAAGGTATCCGTTCAGGCTAACACCAACTACGTGCTGACCGGCTGGGCTAAGGACGCCAACGGTGCTTCCTTCCTGGTGAAGGACGGCGGCGACACCACCAATATCGCTCAGATCTCTACTACCTCCGGCTCTGAGTGGAAGAAATACAGCGTCACCTTCAACACCGGTGACAACACCAGCATTTACGTGGGTGTGATGGCCGGCAGCAGCGGCGGCTCTGCCCTCTTTGACGACATCTCCTTGGAGAAGGAAACTGTAACCGTCGAGAATCTGTCCACCAACGGCGATTTTGAGACCGGTAACCTGACCGGCTGGACCAAGTATCAGTCCACCGCCGTCTCCGCCTCTGCCGCCCGCAACGGCAGCTACGGTGTCAGCATCAAGGGCCCCGGCGACTGGGGCGGAACCCTCGACCAGCAGATTTCCGTCGTGAAGGGTCGCTCCTATCAGATCTCCTTCTGGTATAAGGCCGTCTCCAATGGTATGAATTTTGTCGTGCGCAACGCCGACAAGGTGGCTCTGTCCACCGCCTCTTATCTTAACGCGACCATCTGGACCAAGTACGAGGCCACCTTTGTGGCGGATAGCGATACCGCCTTCATCCACTTCAACGGTTCCGGTAAGAATACCACCGACGAGCTGTACGTGGATGACGTGGTGGTCATCGACCTTTCCAACAGCGGTAACCGCGCTGAGGTACTGTCCAGCGGCGGAAGCAGCATCCGCGACACCGCCGACGACAACCGCGGTCTGGCCTTCCGCTTTAACGTGGCCGTGAATGGTGCTCAGGTAGTGAATGGTAACGAGCTGGTCCCCAACGTGGGCTCCATTAAGCTCTTCAAGCACAACGACGTTCTCGGCACGCTGGTGGGCGCCGGCGCTATCGCCACCAACCAAGAGGCCATCGGCACCGGCGATATGACCCACGAGAACGTGGATAGCAAGAAAACCATTGACATCCCCGTTAAGTATCTGCTGGATCTGAGCGAGGATTCCATCGGCTTCGCCGTGCGTATCGTCAATATCCCCGATCACGCCACCGAGACCGATATCTACGTCCGTCCCTATTATACCTATGAGCTGAACGGCGAGCAGGTCACCGTCTATGGTGACATCGTCTGCAACAACTATGCCAACGTAGATGCCACCCGCCGTGCTGTGCGTGTGCTGACCATCGGCGAGACCGACGGCTTCGACAGCTATCTGTACGATATGCTGAAGGATGCAGATTATGACCAGGTGATTCTGGGCAGCTATATCGACGGCACCTACTATAAGAACGACGATGACGGTAAGTGGGTCTCCACAAACTGTGACGCCGATACCGTCATTGCCGACGAGCGTTGGCAGGTCATCGTTGTGACCAACGATTCCGACCGGACTTGGGCCGAGGCCAACAAGACCGAGTCTACCGCCAAGGTGTGGCTGTACGACGACGCTGTAGCTATTGACACCGCTCTGGCTAACCTGGCCACTGTGCAGAGTGCTGACGCCAACGAGCAGGAGTACGTTGCCTCTCTGACTTGGTTTGTGACCCTCACCGGCGAGAGCCTGGATCTGGTGGAGTACAATGCCGAGTTCGTGGGTACCGAGGAGTACGATATGCGCCGCGCTGCTGTCCACGCCTATGCCGCTCCCGACAAGACCACCAACCTGAAGGAAGTTGTGCTGATCTCCGGTTCGGACTATCAGTACTACGGCAGCACCGAGGACGGTCTGGCTGTGCTGAAGGGTCTGACCGATTCTGTGAAGAATAACACCGGCTACGGTGCCTTCGACGGTCTGCTGTTCGGTGGCGACTATACCATCACGCTGGGCAGCGACTTTGACGACAGTAATGCGGGTCTGAACCTGTTTGACAGCGTCATCACTGACAGCGTCAACTTCGACAAGTATTACACCCAGGGCAACCACGATGCCGCCGGCATTGACCTGCTGCCCCCCTATGGCAACAACGACAACCCCAACGCTCCCTATGGCGTGTTTATCCTCCACGAGGATAACTACAACTGCTATGGTGGCGGCGGCCAGCAGGCAGCAGCCGACCTGACTGCCTACTTTAACGAGAAGTTGGCCAACGGCTGGGGCAACAAGCCCATCTTCGTCACCAGCCACATCCCGCTGCACTACAACGCCCGCACCGCCAAAGACGGCATGGGCGCCAGCGCTAAGTACGTGGTGGACGCCCTGAACGCCGCCAGTGAGGCCGGCCTGAACATCATCTTCTTGATCGGTCACAACCACGGCAGTGGTTATGACGATTATCTGGGCGGCGCTGCCGTCTACGTGCCCAAGGGCGAGACCATTGTAGTGCCGGATCACACCAACTACAGAAACGCCCCCATCGAGACCGAGCTGAAATTCACCTATATGAACTTCGGTTACGTCTCCTCTTACGGCACCAACGGTACCGGTGTGGATACCGCCCTGACCATGTGCGCCTTCCGTATTCAGGAGAACGGCGACGTGATCATCACCCGTTACGACAAGGACGGCGTGCACAACCTGAAGTCCGCCGGCAAGGCCAACTCCATTGACGAGAACGGCTACACCTTTGACGACGATCGCGTCTATGAGTCCTCCCGCATTGTTGGTTCCAACAAAGATGAGGAGTACAACGGCTAATCCTCTCTAACAAAACCCTCCCACGGAGAAACCCGTGGGAGGGTTTCTGTTTTTGCTAAAAAGTGATGTTATTTTGATGCATACGTGTCAATATTTCGGTAGAAATACCGCTTTTTAGTATGGTATGATGATATTGCCCCATTTTATATACAAAAGGAGGAACCATTATGCAAGCTAAACTGCGCAGAGCATTGTCTGTACTGGCGGTACTGGCTATGCTGTGCACCCTGTTGCCTTTAGGCGCTATGTCCGTGGCGGCAGAGGCAACCATTGCGAACGCCGACTTCGAAAGCGGTAGCGTAGGCTCTCTCCCCACCGATTGGAAGGCCTACGATTCCACCAAGCAGTCCTACATCTACGCCAACGACGCCCAGAGCGGCTCTCAGTCCGCTATTCTGGCATGGCGTAACCAACGCTTCGTCCTGTATCAGGACGTGGCGGTGGAGCCAAACTACACCTATACGGTGAGCTTCTGGTATCGCTCCCTGCGCACCAGCAGTTCGCAGGGTACGGTGGTCAACTACACCTTCGGTGCCTACAGCACCAGCAGTAAGGGTAACGTGGTTGGCTCCGGCGGCACCTATATCGACACCGCCGCCACCGAGATCACCACCGACTACCATACCGGTAGCTGGACCCAGATGACCTACACCTTCAATAGCGGCAGCAACACCACGGTCCGTCTGGGCTTTGCGGGTGCCAGCTCCAGCAGCACATTCACCGCCGACCAGGGTCATATCCTGGTGGACAACCTGACCATCAGCGGCGTCCCCGTCAGTGGCGGCGACGAGGGTGGCGAGGAGCAGGGCGAGGCCGTGTATACCAACGACTTCGAAAACGGCATCGGTGGCTGGACCGCCAACACCGGCTCCAGCGGCAACGGCACCGTGGAGATCGTGAATGCGGCTGACCTGCCTGTGGCCAA
This sequence comes from Acutalibacteraceae bacterium, assembly GCA_045544815.1. Classification (GTDB taxonomy): domain Bacteria; phylum Bacillota; class Clostridia; order Oscillospirales; family Acutalibacteraceae; genus UBA5905. Next base: position 10,640 of record JAZPZT010000045.1, read on the forward strand.
CAACGCCTGCGGCGAGCAGGTGATGAAGTTCGAGTCTGTCTACTACAATTTCTGCGTAGACAACGCTCCCATCACCTTAGAGCGAGACACCGACTATGTCCTGACCTACGACATTCTGTCCGGCTCCGCCGGCCGTCCCGTCAAGACGCTCATCGGCACCAACAGTTGGTTTAGCACCCAGGTGCTCAACTCCTCTGTTACCCCCTCCGTCACCGAGTGGCAGACCGTGAGCATCGAGTTTAACTCTGGCAGCAACACCAGCGTGTATTTCGGCTGGCAAGCTCAGTGGGATACCGGCATCTATTACATCGACAACATCTCCATCAACAAGGTGATCGAGTCCGAGGAGGACGAGGACGAGAATCTGGTGCTCAACGGCAGTTTTGAGGATGACACCGCCAACTGGACCCTCAAGAATTGCACCTACTCCATCGTGACCGATGCTCAGGAGGGCGAGAAGGCTCTGCAGATCTCCGGCATCACCGGTCAGTATGCCGAGGCGGCGCTGTCCAACGCCATCTCCACCACCCCCGGCAACATCTACACCATCAAGTGGTGGTCCAAGCGTGTCAGCGACGATACGCAGGCTTTTAATCTGTACATCGTGGGCTCCCACACCAAGGTCAGCGGCCAGAACTGGATGAACAAGGCCGCCTCTGCCGGCTGGGTGGAGCATGAGTACGTGGTTCAGGCCAACAGCGACTGCCAGTCCATTCAGCTAAAGTTTTCCACCGAGGTTAGCGGTGGTAACAGCGGCACTATCCTTATCGACAACGTGCAGGTCATCGAGCAGAAGCAGCCCTCTTTCGACGGCTGGCTGTATAACGGCGACTTTGAGGTAGGCGAAGCCACCCACTGGGATATCCACCAGAGCACCGCCGTTTCCCGTGACGCCAAGTATAGCGGCAAGTACGGCCTGAACCTGATCGGTGACGGCTCCTACGGCGGCTTGGCCAACCAGACCATCACCACCGAGGTGGGCAAGATCTACCTGCTGTCTATGTGGATCAAGGCCAACTCCAACGGCACCAATTTCAAGGTGGCGGATGCCAACGGCGAAAAGCTGGCCTATACTTGGTTTAACAAGACCGAGTGGACCTATCAAGAGTTTGAGTTCACCGCCACCTCCACCTCTACCCTGCTGAACTTCTCCGGCGGCGGCAACGGCATCGCCGAGGACATCTACGTGGATGACATCAAAGTCGTGGAACTGAAGGATCCTTCCTTTGACGGCTACGTCTATAACGGCGACTTTGAGGCCGGCTCTCTGGTGAAGTGGAGCAGCTATCAGCAGACGGCCCTCTCCTCCAACGCCGCTTACAGCGGTAACTACGGCGCCCACATCTACGGCGACGCCAACTGGGGCGGTCTGCTGAACCAGACCATCACCGTGGAACCCGGAAAGACCTATAAGATCAGCTTCTGGTATCGCGGCTGGGAGAACGGCGTCAACTTTAACATTAAGGACGGCGACACCAAGCTAGTATCGGATTATCTAAGCTTTAAGTATGCCACCGGCTGGAAACTGTTTGAAGCCACCTTTGAATCCGGCTATGCCACCAGCCTGCAGATTACCTTCTCCGGCTCGGGTCTGGCCACCACCACCGCCGGTGCAGGTACCCACGACGAGTGCTACGTGGATGACATTAAGGTAGAAAATCTCTCCGGCGATGAGATAGACCGCAATCCCCTCATCACCAACGGCGGCACCTCCATCCGCGACGTGGACGACGATAACCGCGGTCTGGCCTTTAAGTTCACCTTGGCCGCCAACGGCATCGAGGTCAACGGCAACCAGTATATAGCCAACACCGGTACGCTGAATCTGTACAAGTACGACGACGCCATCGGCAATCTGGTCAGCTTCGGCGCCGTGGTCACCAACGACGCCGCCATCGGCGCCACCGACTTCACTCTGGCTGACGTCAACGGCGCAAAGGTCATCGACGTGCCTGCCAAGTACCTGCTGGATCTGGAGGACGACTCCACCAGCTATGCGGTGCGTATTGTCAACATCCCCGACAGCGGCGTGGGCACCACCATCTATGCCCGTCCCTACTACACCTATGAACTGGACGGCGAACAGGTGACCGTCTACGGCACCATCGAGAGCGACAGCTATGAGCATGTGGCCAACGTGCGCCGCAGCGTGAAAATTCTGGCGATCGGTAACAGCTTCTCTGTGGACGCCATGAAGAATCATCTGTACGACGTATTCAAGAGCGCCGACTACGACCAGGTTATCTTGGGTAACCTGTACATCGGTGGTTGCTCCTTGGATACCCATTGGAGCAATATTAACGGCGGCCTAACTGCCTATCAGTATCAGAAGAACGACGACAACGGCCAGTGGGTTTACACCGAGAACGTCGCTCCCCTCACCGCCCTGCAGGACGAGACCTGGGATATCATCACCATCCAGCAGGCTTCCCCCGACTCCGGTAATCCCGACACCTACGGCAACCTGCAGAACATCGTCAACTGGATCAACGAAAACAAGACCAACGCAAACGCCAAGGTGCTGTGGCATATGACCTGGGCCTACCAGCAAGATTCCACTCACGACGGCTTCCCCTATTACAACAGCGACCAGATGACCATGTACAATGCCATTGTGAGCGCAGTGCAGAACAAAGTGCTCACCGTGGATGGCATTGACGGCGTCATCCCCGCCGGTACTGCAGTGCAGAATCTGCGCACCTCCGGCTTGGGCGACACCCTCACCGCCGACGGCTATCACCTGAAGGACACCTACGGCGATTACATCGCCGCCCTGACCTGGTTCCGCGCCATCACCGGCGAGAGCCTGGATCTGGTGACCTACTGGCCCGACTCTGTGGTGGATTACAAGGCCGACATTATGCAGGCGGCTGCTCGTGCGGTATACACCCCCTATGAGGTCTCCGATCTGGGTGAGACCATCATCCTGGGTCTGTCCGACTTCCAGGCCTCTACCGACGAATTGGGTGCTGCTCAGGTGGAGCAGATCCTCGACGGCGGTATCGCTCAGAAGTACGGTATGTTTGACGGCCTGTTCGCCGTGGGCGACTATTCCGCCCAGATGGGCTACGACGTGGCTCTGACCGGTATCGACGCGCTGAACCAGACCATCGATCCCTACGTCAGCGGCAACAAGATCTACACCGAGGGCAACCACGACGCTCCCGACCTGCCCGGTCTGTCTCCCTCCGGCAACAACGATCCCTCCGGCGGCAAGTACGGCGTCTTCGTCATCAACGAGGAGGATTACGACCAGTACGGCGACGGCGGCGAGGCATCTGCCGCAATGATGCAGACCTACTTCAACGAGAAGCTGGCCGACGAGAGCTGGGGCAACAAGCCCATCTTCGTGCTGTGCCACGTGCCGCTGCACTACTCTATGCGTACCGAGACCAGCAACAATGCCAAGACCGCCCGTCCCATGGTGGACGTGCTCAACGAGGCGGGTGCTGCGGGGCTTAACATCATCTTCCTCTTCGGTCACAACCACTCCGGCGGTTACGACGACTTCCTGGGCGGCGGCTCTGTGTACCTGAAGAAGGGCGACACGATGATGGTGCCCGAGTACGGCGAGAACTTCAAGTACAACTGGGAGACCGTCACCCTCAACTTCACCTACATGAACGTAGGTTACGTAGGCTACTGCGCTGACCACGGCGTGGGCGCTGACGTGGAGCTGACCGTCACCACCTACCGCATCCTGTCCAACGGCGAGGTCATCATCACCCGTTGGGATGAGGATGGCGAGCACAACCTGAAGTCTAAGGGCGTCAAGAACACCGTCATCGCGGACACCTTCGAGCCTGACGAGACCGTCTACGAGTCCTCCCGTGTGGTGACCGCCGACGACGACCGCAAATACGAAGGCGACTAATTTCATAACCGCATAAGCCCTGCCCCCTGCAACGGGTCTTCCGTTGCAGGGGGCTTCTTTTTTGGTGGTATATTGATAATCAAAATATCAATGTGGTTGCTTGTTTTGTGGAATGACAGATGGGATAATAAAGGTAGTTATATACACTACTATACAAAGGAGGAATCTTTATGCAAACCAAACTGCACAAAGCATTAGCCGTTTTATTGACATTGGCAATGCTGTGCACTCTGCTGCCCCTGTCTGTGGCGGCGGCAGATGTTGAAATGCTGGTCAACGGTAATTTTGAGACCGGCAACGCCAATGGTTGGACGCTGGATAGCGGCTCGTCCGTCACCTCGTCCGACACGCACGGCGGTAGCTATGCAATGAAAACTACCGCCACTTCCACCAAGTATCAGAGCATGTTCTATCAACTGAAGTCGGAGGCCAAGCGGTCTTAGGAAGACAAGCTTTATAGTCAACTCCTTGGGTCAC
>JAZPZT010000046.1:0-26296 GCA_045544815.1 Acutalibacteraceae bacterium
CCTGAGCAGGGCTCAGGACGCTTTAATCAGGCACTGATGGAGTTGGGGGAGACGGTATGTTTGCCTCATGGGGATCCTCGTTGTGGGGACTGTCCATTGCGTGACTTGTGTGAAGCACATCGTTTCGAGTGTACTCAACAACTGCCTGTACGCTTAAAAAACACAACTCGCCGTTTGGAACGTCGTATGGTTGCTGTAGTACGTGTGGAGGGGAATCCTCCTGCTGTACTCCTTCATAAGCGAGAGGCGAGCGGTCTGTTGGCAGACCTGTGGGAACTGCCCAATACGCTGTCGGATAATCCACTGGATTGTCTGCCGATGGAATTGCGTGAGCGATGTGTGAAGATAGCGGACCTGCCGCCCGGAAAGCACCTGTTTTCTCATATTGAGTGGCGTATGCAAGGTGTTTTATATGGCCTGAACGGAGCGAAATCGATTCCTGAAGGATATGCCTTGGCGAACTTGGAGATGTTGCAGTCTGCATTTCCGTTGCCGTCTGCTTTTCGTACTTATGCCAATCTATTACCGCAAATACTGAGCGAGGAGTGTTAATGATATGGATCAAAGAAGCGATTATCTTAGCTGGGATTCTTATTTTATGGGCATTGCGTTGCTGTCTGCGCAGCGCAGTAAAGATCCCGGTACACAGGTTGGCGCCTGCATTGTTGGCCCCGATAACAAGATTCTCTCAGTAGGATATAACGGTATGCCCATCGGTTGTTCCGATGACCAGATGCCTTGGGCTCGTGTGGGCGCTCCTATGGACACGAAGTATCTGTATGTGTGTCATGCCGAGCTAAATGCTATTCTTAATTATTCCGGCGGTAACATTCGTGGTGCAACGGTGTACTGCACTTTGTTCCCTTGCAATGAATGCGCAAAAGCGCTGATTCAGTCCGGTGTCAAGCGTGTGGTGTATTTGTGTGATAAATATGCCGACAGCGACTCGGTACAGGCTTCTAAATTTATGTTTAAGTTAGCCGGTGTGACCTTTGATGCCTACGAAGAAAAAGGTCGTACAGTGGCTTTGGAGCTTTGATATGAAAGGTGTAGCTTTGGTGACCGGTGCCTCGGGAGGTATTGGTCGAGCGATTGCTGTTGCGTTGGCCCGAGATGGGTATGCCATCGCTGTGCATTGCTTCCGTAATGAACGAAAAGCGCGAGAAGTTTGTGATGAGATTACCGCATTCGGTGGCACGGCAGAGGTGTTTGTGTGTGATATCACGGATGCGGACGCAGTGGATTATATGGTCAATGAAATTTGCCGCACACTGGGTTACGTTACCGTTTTGGTGAATAATGCCGGTATTGCGCAGCAGAAGCTGTTTACGGATCTGTCTGTGGATGAATGGCAACAGATGATGGCCGTGCATGTGGATGGCGCGTTTTATACTTGTCGCGCGGTACTTCCTGATATGATTCGCGCTCATAGTGGTGCGATCGTTAACGTTTCCTCGATGTGGGGACAGACTGGTGGATCTTGCGAGGTACACTATTCTACGGCAAAGGCAGCCCTGATTGGCTTGACAAAAGCTTTGGCTAAGGAAGTTGGACCGGCAGGCATTCGTGTGAATTGCGTGGCACCCGGTGTGATTCGCACCGAGATGTTGGCGGAACTGAGCCGTGAAACGCTCAACGATTTGGAAGAAGAGACACCTTTGTGCCGACTGGGCACGCCTGAGGACGTGGCGGCGGCGGTTGCTTTTTTGGTTTCCGATGGTGCCGGTTTTATAACAGGACAAGTTTTAGCACCGAATGGTGGTATTGTGATTTAACCCGGGAGGTAGTCAGATGAAAATTGCGATTGCGTGCGATCATTCCGCACTGGATTTAAAAGCAGAAATAAAAAACCTGCTGGCTTGCCGAGGTTTGGAATGCGAAGATTTTGGCACCTACACCACTGATAGTTGTCACTATCCCATATACGGCGCACGCGCCGCTCAGGCTGTGGCAGATGGTAAGTGTGATTTGGGTATCGTTATTTGCGGCACCGGTATCGGTATGTCTATGGTGGCAAACAAGATAAAGGGTGTCCGTTGCGCTTTGTGCAGCGATACGTATTCTGCAAAAATGACTCGCGTTCACAACAATTCCAATGTTTTGGCACTTGGCGCTCGTGTAATCGGCGTAGAGTTAGCGAAGGATATTGTCAATGCCTGGCTGGACGCCTCATTTGAAGGCGGCCGTCATCAGGTTCGGATTGATATGATTACAGCATTGGAAAACGGCGAGACCATCGAGTAATTCGGAGGACAAGATGAAAAAGCGAACTAAAAAAACTCTTGCGACAGCAGGAAAAGTGCTGTTGCGTGTGCTGTTGACAACTGTATTGTGCGCTATTCTGTATTTTTCCATGCTGACTATCGCGACGGGTGTGTTTAGCGATGTGGTTGGCTATCAGGTATACAACATTGAAACGGAATCGGGAGAAGATTTTTATTTTGCCGATGGCGTTTCTCCTGAGGATAAGCCTGAGTCTACCGACGAGATAATGGTGATCGACCTGCGTGAGGTTTCGCCGAACACGCAGAAAACCTTCAATATCCTTTCTCAGATTATGATGCTGATTGTATTCGCTATTTTCCCGTATCACATTCTATGGGAGCTTGGTAATCACGACGATACGAAGGTGCGATACAAAGGACAGCGCATAGACCGCTTGCGCGGCTATCGCGTGGGTGTCTTTGCGGCAATTCCTTATTTCGTGCTGTGGTTGTTGCTGATGCTGACAAAGGTTGGCGTGATGCCTGACGGATATGCATTGGTGTATCGTTTGGCAACAATTCCCTTTATGCCTTTTGTCAACTGGGTTACGGCGAATGGAAATCTGCAAGCCTGTTCTGTTTGGCAGTTGTTTGCACTGCTTTTGATGGTAGTGTATCTCATTGTTGTGTGCGGCGTTTCCTATCGATTGGGACATCAGCAGTTCTCTCTTCACGAGCATTTAGTTTTTGCAAAGGAAAAGACTGAAGAAGAAACGGAGATTTAATCGCGACATAATTACTTGTATTCTGCTCATACACTTTCTTGAGGTGTTGTGTGTGAGATGGATATGTGTTTGTTGCGTACTCCTTCTGCTGATTCGTTCGACTGGGTGTGTTCGGGCAACGGACGCTTCGGTGATGGATGGTATAGTCCTGATTGATCCCGGTCACGGAGGCTTTGACGGTGGCACGTCTGCAGAGGATGGGACAATTGAAAAGCATCTTAATCTTGCTATTTCGCTTTATTTGCGCGATTTGCTTGCCGTCTGTGGCGTACCCGTGGTGATGACACGGGATACGGACGTGGGATTGGAAGAGGATTCTTCTACCTCGATTCGCAACCGCAAAGTCAGTGATATGGCTCATCGTTTAGCAATGTATGAATCTGCGGACGTGGTGATATCCATCCACCAAAATTTCTTTACGCAGTCGAAATACAGCGGTACGCAATTGTTTTATTCCCGGAATAATGCGGATAGTGTTGTGTTGGCAGAGGCGATTCGTCGTATGGTAACAGGATGGATGCAACCGCAGAATACCCGCGAGTTGAAGGTGGCAGGGGAGAGCATTTATCTTCTGCACCATACCTCAACACCAACGGTGTTGGTAGAGTGTGGATTTTTATCCAATCCGGAAGAGCGAGAGCGACTAAAAACGCCTGCCTATCAGCAGCAGTTGGCTTTTGCGATCGCGGCAGGTTACTGGAATTATCAAATTGAAACATGAGGTGACGGCTATGGCGTCAAAAACGAAAACGATATATGCCTGTACCGAGTGTGGCGGGGAGTCGACAAAATGGTATGGTCGCTGTCCCTCTTGCGGCGCGTGGAACACGATGGAGGAACAGATTCAGTCTCAAACCACTTCTTTTGGTGTTCGTAGCGACGCCAAGGTGCAGTCTATCGCCCATATTCAGCCTAACGACCGCCAGCGGTACAGCACTGGTATGCGCGAGTTGGATCGTGTGTTGGGTGGCGGCATCGTCCGCGGCGGTTTAATGCTTATTGGTGGTGACCCCGGTATCGGTAAATCTACCTTGTTGTTGCAGATTTGCGAGCATTTAGGTGCTGAGCATACCATACTTTACGTGTCCGGTGAGGAATCAGAGGGGCAAATCAAGCTGCGTGCAGACCGTCTGGGCATGACAGGCGAGAAACTGCTGGTGCTTTGTGAAAATGATTTGGATACGATACTTGCTGCTATTCAGGAGCAAAAACCCGATGTGTTGATTATTGATTCTATTCAGACGATGAATTTGGCAGAGGTTGCCTCTGCTTCGGGCAGCGTTACGCAAGTGCGTGAGTGTACCGCAGCCATTATGCGTTTAGCAAAACGGTTGGATATCTCCGCCTTTATCGTTGGTCACGTCAATAAGGACGGTGCGATTGCCGGACCTAAGGTGATGGAGCACATCGTGGATTGTGTGCTGTATTTTGAGGGCGACCGCCATTCCAGTTATCGCTTATTGCGGTGCGTGAAGAATCGCTTCGGCTCCACCAATGAAATCGGCGTGTTTGAGATGGGCGAGGGTGGTTTGGTAGAGGTAGAGAATCCTTCTATGATGCTACTTTCGGGTAGACCGCTCAATGTCAGCGGCGCTTGCGTTGCCTGTACGATTGAGGGTACGCGCCCGATGCTGGCAGAGGTGCAGGGACTTGTGTCGCCCACCGGTTTTGGTAATCCTCGCCGTATGGCTACGGGATTTGATTATAACCGCCTATCTTTGATTCTGGCGGTGCTGGAAAAGAGGGCCGGCTATTTATTCTCTAACTTGGATACCTACGTCAACGTGGTTGGCGGTTTGTGGCTGGACGAGCCGGCTATGGATCTGCCCGTGGCGTTGGCTCTCATTTCCGGCCTTAAGGATGTGACGGTATCTTCGAACACGGTTGCTTTCGGCGAAATTGGTTTAACGGGCGAGATTCGCTCTGTATCGAATGCGGATTTGCGCGTTTCTGAGGCGGTTCGTATGGGATTCAAGCGAGTGATAGTGCCGTATCACAATCTTTCCTCTTTGGTCAAGCGTGACAATATCGAAGTAATCGGTGTTAAGACGGTGCGTGAAGCATTTGAAGAGATTCAAAATGGATAAACGGAGTGAGTTGAATGAAAGGACAAGCACGGGATATTATCTTCACTGTAATTATGATGGCAATATCCGGCTTTTTCTTCTTTTCGTTTGGCTTGTTTGCCGCCTGGAAATGGGGATGGGCAGAGCAACGCATTCTCGTTCAATATGAGGCAACTGAGCCGTCGGTGTCAACCACTACGACGACAGCAGAGTATAAGATTGATCTCAACACCGCTACAGTGGACGACTTGATGCAGGTAGATGGCATTGGTGAAAAGACGGCGGAGAAAATCATCGCCTATCGTAATGAGATTGGTAGATACACGTTTATCGAACAATTACTGGATGTGGAAGGTATTGGCGATAAAAAGCTGGAGAATTGGAAGCAATATTTAACGGTTGAATGTGATGGCAAGACAACTGCCACGACCGCTTCGTTGAAAATCAATCTGAACACAGCGACAAAAGAGGATCTGATGCGTATAGATGGCATTGGTGAACAAACAGCGCTAAAGATTATCGCTTATCGTGAGGAGATTGGTCACTTCACCAGTTTGGAGCAGCTAATGGATATTGATGGTGTCGGTGAGAAAAAATTGGCTAACTGGATAGAGTATTTAACGATAGAATGAGGAAAGGTGTGTGAAGTGTAATGGCAGTGCTGGTATCTGCCTTCGATCGCTTGAGAGATGATCGTCTGGTAGAATCTGTTAAACTGAGTAATGCACAGGGGACGGAAGTGACTTTGCTGACCCTCGGCGCTACGATTCAATCATTTATCTATGATGGAAAAGATATCGTCCTTGGTTTTGATCGTGCGGGCGATTATTTTGCCTCCGGCGCCTATATTGGTGCAACGGTTGGCCGTGTCTGCAATCGTACGGCTGATGGTGTATTTAGTTTGAATGGTATCGAATACATTTTGCAATGCAACGAAGTGGAACGTCGCGTGCATTTGCATGGTGGTATGGTCGGCTTTGATAAAAAGATTTGGGAATGTACGATTCTCGAAGATGGTGACGAGCCTTCGGTGGCCTTTGAGATGTGTAGTGAAGATGGCGACGAGGGCTATCCCGGCAATTTGCGTGTTCGTTTGGTATATACTCTAACGGCGGATAATGCGCTTACGTTGGATTATACGGCGACATGCGATACGGATACGCCTCTCAATCTCACCAATCACGTGTATTTCAACCTGAATGGTTGCGATGGTGGCACAGTGAAGAATCATTTGCTGCGTATTGCGGCGGAGGAATATACGCCCGTGACGGAGCGCCTTGTGCCTACGGGCGAGTTGGCGCCCGTGGCGGATACTTGCATTGATTTTCGTCAGTTTATGACGATTGGCGAGGCGTTGGACGGAACAGACGCGTGTATGGAGCATACCGGTGGCGTTGACCATAATTTCGTGTTGGCCCACAATCGTCATCCGTTGTCTGAGGCGGCTGTCGCCTATAGTCCTGTGACGAATATTCGTGTGACCTGTTGTACGGATTTGCCCGGTATACAGGTGTATACAGGCAATTTTCTGGAAGAAAATGGCGGTAAGTACGGCTTGAATTGGGGCAAGCATCAGGGATTTTGTTTAGAGACACAGTTCTTTGCAAACAGCGTAAACGAACCTCGTTTTCCGTCTATTATCCTCAAGGGTGGCGATATATTTACTTCTCGCACCATCTATCGTATCGATAAAGTAGGGGAGGACAAATAACATGCGAGTGATTACGGGAACAGCCCGTGGTAGACGACTGGAGACTTTGCCGGGTGAGGTGACTCGTCCTACGTCGGAAAAGGTGAAAGAGAGTCTGTTTTCGGCAATTCAGTTTGATATTGAGGGTCGCCGTGTGCTAGATTTGTTTGCCGGTTCGGGGCAGTTGGGTATTGAGGCACTAAGCAGAGGTGCTTCCGGCTGTGTATTCGTGGATAAGAACACAGAAGCCGTTAAAGTGATTCGCCAGAATCTGCAGCATACCGGTTTGTCCTCTGCGGCACAGGTACTTGGTACGGATGCGTTGTCCTATTTGACCCGACCAAACGATCGCTTTGATTTGGTATTTTTGGATCCGCCTTATGCCAGCGAGTTGCTGTTGCCCGCTTTGCAAAAGGTGGCACCGTTGGTCAATGATGGAGGTATCATCGTCTGCGAAACAGAGGATGGCATTGAGTTGCCTCAGACTGTGGATCGTTTCTCGGTTTCGCGAACCTATCGTTTTGGTCGCATTTGTGTTTGGGTGTATCGTTATGCCTTGTCAGAGGAGGAAGAGGTATGAAGATAGCTGTTTGTCCCGGTAGTTTTGATCCGATTACAAAAGGCCATTTGGATATTATTAAGCGTGCTTCAAAGTTGTTTGATCGTGTGATAGTGGTTGTGATGACGAATGCTGCCAAATCGCCATTGTTTACACAGGTGGAGCGAATGGATTTGTTACAGCGTGCCATTACAGACGCAGGTATTGACAATGTGATTGTAGACTGCTATGATGGATTGTTGGCTGATTATGTGAAGATGCGCAACGCCACGGCTATCGTAAAAGGTCTGCGTGCTATGTCGGATTTTGAGTATGAATTCCAGATGGCGCTGACAAACCGTAAGATCTACCCCGAAGCGGAAACGGTTTTTTTGACCACAGCTGCGGAGAATATGTATCTCTCCTCCAGCTTGGTTAAGCAGGTTGGTAAATTGGGCGGAGACATTTCGGATTTTGTGCCTGCGTGTATTCTTCCCGACATCACGAATAAGTTTAGAAAGGAATAATAACGATGAGTAAGAACGTTGAAGAGATTTTGGAGCAGTTGGATGACCTGTTGGATACCGCTTGGGCTATGCCTTTGTCCGGTGGTAAGGTGGTAGTGGACGGCGAGCGCGTGCGCGAGTTGCTGGAGTCTGTTCGTGCTCATCTGCCTTCTGAGATCCGTCAGGCTCGTGCTATTGTGAACGATCGTGCTGAAATTATTGATACTGCTAAGAAAGAGGCGGAGGATATCATTCGAAATGCCGAAGAGCGCCGCAATCAGATTCTTTCCCGTGAGGAGATTGTCATTCAGGCGCAGGAGAAGGCCAACGAGATTCACGCCCAGACACAGAAGCGTGCCCGTGAGATGCGTCGCAGCGCGCAGGAATACACCGATGATTTACTGCGCCGCACGGAGGAGATCTTGGCACAGCAGGTTTCTTCGGTGCGTCAGGCTCGCGCATCTTTGCGTAGCAAGCCCGGCGAGACTCCTGCTGAATAACAGAGCATTGGGCAGGTGATCGATTCACCTGCCTTTTGTGATGAAGTGCGAGGTGTTGGTATGTCTTTTAAGTTGTTTATGAGCGCTATTGTAAAGTTCATATTGGGCGTTATTTTGGTTGGTGCGCTCATATTCCTGCCGGCCGGTACGTGGGATTATTGGCAAGGCTGGCTGATGATGGGCGTGCTGTTTATCCCTATGTTTATAGCCGGTGTTGTGATGATGTGTATCAATCCTTCGTTGCTTCAGAAGCGTCTCGACGTCAAGGAAAAGCAAAAGGACCAGGGTTTGGTAGTCAAACTCAGTGGTCTGATGTTTTTGGTCGGATTTGTCGTGGCGGGATTGGGTCGCCGTTTTGACTGGTACACGTTACCGAACGGAGTTACTATTGGCGCTACCGCGGCGTTTGTGATCGCCTATTTGCTGTATGCAGAGGTGTTGCGTGAGAACACGTATCTCTCTCGCACCATTGAGGTGCAGGAGGGACAAAGGGTTGTGGACAGCGGATTGTACGGTATTGTTCGTCACCCGATGTATGCTGTGACGCTGCTTCTGTTTTTGAGTATGCCGCTGATTTTGGGTTCTGTTTATGCTTTTGTGGTGTTTTTGGTCTATCCTCTGATTATTGCTAAGCGTATCAAAGGTGAGGAAACCTTGCTTGCGGCAGAGTTGGACGGCTATACGGAATATATGGAGAAAGTAAAATATCGGTTAATCCCGTGTGTTTGGTGATAAAATGAAAGAGAAAACGAAACGGATGTTGTGGATAATTGGAATCGTGTTGTTGGTGCTGGCCGTTTTAGGCGCTGTGGCTGTGTTGCTCATCAATAGCCACGTGAAAACAGTAGCAAAGGCGAAAGTTTTGACCGTAGATGAAGCGGCGGAGCTTGAGGATGTGGATTGTATCATCGTCTTGGGCTGTCAGGTACGTAAGGACGGAAGCCTTAGTGATATGTTGCACGATCGCTTAGCTCGTGGTGTGGAATTGTATCACGCAGGTACGGCGCCAAAGCTGCTGATGAGCGGTGACCATGGTCGGGATGACTACGATGAGGTTGGTGCCATGAAGCAGTTTGCCGTAGATAATGGCGCCGCTTCCGAGGATGTATTTAAAGACCACGCAGGTTTTTCCACATACGAAACGATGTATCGCGCCAAAGAGATTTTTCAGGCGAAAAAAGTTGTGATTGTGACCCAAGAGTATCATCTGTATCGAGCCGTATACATCGCCGAAGAGTTGGGCATGGAGGCTTATGGCGTGTCCGCGGATTTGCGCACCTATGGTGGTCAGGCCAAGCGCGATATTCGCGAGGTGCTGGCCAGATGTAAAGACTATGCGATGTGCCTGTTTCAGCCTGAGCCAACCTATTTGGGCGATGCGATTCCCGTGTCGGGGAATGGCGACGAAACCGAAGATTAATAAGTATAAAAAAGGACCTCCTACCATTTCGTAGGAGGTCCTTTTAAATTATAGTTTATGCCTTTTCTTGTGGGGATATAGGCGGTAGCACTGCTCCACCACACCCAAGAGGATGATGAATTGAGCCACCTGTTTCGGTGTGGAGAAGGGATAGTCCACCATGCCGTGGACTAAGAATAACACGGCAAATCCACAGGCGCCAAAACCCATCCAAAAGGATTCGGGATGCTTATTCAGCATCAACATAATGCCGTCTTTGATGACCTTAAAACCGATGGCACCCATGATCAATAGAGCAATGATGCCACCCTCCAGCAGAATCTGCAGCACCACATTATGAGCGTGTGCCGCTTTGATACCTAATTCATGTAAAAATTCGTAGGTGGGCTGTGTGCCTGCACCGTAGCCAAAGAAAGGAGACTGCCAAATGCGCTCGATAGAATGTTGCCAAATGAATTGGCGTTCTCCTACTTTATTCATCTCTGAGAGTCGGTCGGCAACGGCGTTGGGGAGGAGTAGCACAGTGGTGGCTCCATAGACCAGAATGGAGAAAAACTTTTTTCGGAAATGAATGATGACAAGCGCGATGCCAAGTAGAATCATGGCAAGATAACCGCCGCGAGAGAAGGAATAAATGACACCGATGTATGCGAAAACTAAGCAGATACGGCCGATAAACTTATATCCTTTGCGTTGCTCCTGAAAATTATATGCAGCAACAAAGGGAGTGACCATCACCAAGTATTTTGCCATAATATTGGGATTAGCGAAGGTGGAATATGCGCGTACACCATAGGGTAATTCCACTATTCCGAAATCAACGAGAGGATAAATGATTTCATCCAGCCAGCGCCATACGCAGTCGGTGTTGCTGTTGGTGGCGATGTTGATATAATACTGTATAAATGCGATCGCTCCAACGACACCTGCCGCAATGGTCATCAAGAAAAGGAACTGTCGCATTTTGCGTTTTTCTGTAATGACGTTAACTAGGATGAGATAGCCGAATAAAAAGAACCACCACATGAGCGATACGAACAGCGTGTGGATGGGATGGGTGCTGATAATACACGAAAGCGTTTGATAGGTGCAGAAAATAAGCAGCAATTTACCGAGGCTGCCAAGACGAAATTTGCGATTCTCTTGGCGGATATCTTTAAATGCAAAAATTGCGGCGACGAGAACGGAAACGAAAGCGAGGTACTCTGGCAGTAGAGGGATAACAGCGATAAAAAACAGCGCGCAAAAATACGATTGCGCAAAGGCGTGTTTCATTTTGCCGATTAACTGTTTCAAATATCTCCCTCCTTTCTAGATACCGTCCTACTATAACATACATTCCCATAATAATCAACAACTATTTATGGATTAAACAAAAGCCCTCCATTTTATCCATGGAGGGCTTTGACATTTGTGTTTATTAATCGATCAGAGACTCACCGGTCATCTCGGCAGGCTGGTCAATACCTAGAATCTCCAGCATAGTGGGAACGATATCTGCCAGTCGACCGCCCTCGCGCAGGGCGCAATCCTTACCGACCACACAGAAGGGGACGGGGAAGGTGGTGTGAGCCGTGAAGGGAGAACCATCAGGCTCATACATCTTGTCGGCGTTACCGTGGTCAGCGGTGATGATGGCGGTACCGCCCATAGCCAAGGTGGCCTCTACGGTTTTGCCCACGCAAGTGTCCACAGCCTCGACGGCAGCTTTGGCGGCGTCGAAGATACCGGTGTGACCGACCATATCGCAGTTGGCGTAGTTGAGGATGATGACGTCGTACTTGCCGGCGTTAATCTGCTCCACAACGGCGTCGCACACCTCGTAAGCACTCATTTCGGGCTTCAGGTCAAAGGTGGGAACGTCGGGGGACTGGATCAGAATACGATCTTCGCCGGGGAAGGTGCGCTCCTCGCCGCCATTAAAGAAGAAGGTGACGTGTGCGTACTTCTGAGTTTCGGCGATACGCAGCTGGGTCATATTGTTTTTGCTGATGACCTCGCCCATGGTCATGGTCAGCTCCTGAGGCTCAAAAGCAACCTCAACGTTGGGCATAGTAGCGTCGTAGCTGGTCATGCACACGTAGTGTAGGGGGAAGAATCCGTTTTTGCGCTCGAAACCGTTAAAGTCGGCGTCCACAAATGTACGAGTGATCTGACGAGCGCGGTCAGGACGGAAGTTGAAGAACACCACACTGTCGTTCGCCTTGATGGTACCGTCTTTCTCTAACACGGTGGGGATTACGAACTCATCAGTCACGTCGTTGGCATAGGAAGCCTTCATTGCCTCAACGGCGTTGTCGGCAGTATTGCCCTCGCCGTAAACCATAGCGGCATAAGCCTTCTCCACACGGTCCCAGGCAAAATCGCGGTCCATAGCGTAGAAGCGACCCATAACGGTGGCAACTTTGCCGACGCCGATTTCATCCATTTTGCCGCACAACTGTGCCATAAAGTCGGCACCGGAAGAAGGAGGTACGTCACGGCCGTCCATCAGGGCGTGGACGTAAACTTTCTCCAAGCCGTTGCGCTTAGCCATCTCCAGCAGGCCATACAGGTGCTCGATGTGGCTGTGAACGCCGCCATCAGACAGCAGACCAATTAAGTGCAGAGCGGAATCGTTCTTTTTGCAATTCTCGATAGCGTTCAGCAGAGCCTGATTCTCAAAAAAGTCTCCGTCGGTGATGGACTTGGAAATCTTAACCAGCATCTGGTACACCACACGGCCTGCGCCGATGTTGGTGTGGCCAACTTCAGAGTTGCCCATCTGACCGTCGGGCAGACCGACGTCCAGACCGGAGGCACCAATATACGTGGTGGGATTCTCGGCAAAAATCTTGGACAGATTGGGGGTGTTGGCAGCCACAATGGCGTTGCCATAGCTGTCGGGATTATAGCCAAAACCGTCCATGATAATCAGAGTCAAAGGTTTTTTCATAAATATATCCGCCTTTCCTTGAAAAGAGGGCGTGCATTTCTGTCACGCCCTCTTGCCAATCGTGTATCTTATTTCGCAGCTGCAACGATGGTAGCGAAGTCAGCGGCCTTCAGAGAGGCGCCGCCAATCAAACCACCGTCCACATCGGACATAGCAAGCAATTCAGCGGCGTTGCCGGCGTTCATAGAGCCACCATACTGGATGGTGACACCCTGAGCGGCCTCAGCGTCGTACAGACCGGTCAGCACCTCACGAATCTGAGCGCAAACCTCGTTGGCTTGCTCAGCGGTAGCGGTCTTACCGGTGCCGATGGCCCACACGGGCTCATAGGCGATGATTACACGAGACAACTCGTCAGCGGATACACCCTCCAGAGCGATTTTAGTCTGCATAGCTACGATTTCGGCAGTGATGCCCTGTTCGCGCTGCTCCAGATACTCGCCCACGCACAGAATGACGGTCAGGCCGGCATTCAAAGCGCCACGAACACGCTTGGCCACGGTAGCGTCGGTATCACCGAAATAGGTGCGGCGCTCGCTGTGGCCCAGGATGACGTAGCCGACACCCATCTGAGCCAACATATCAGCGGCAATCTCGCCGGTGAAAGCACCGGACTTCTCCCAGTGGCAGTTCTGAGCGGCCACGCCGATGTTGGAGCCCTTGGTGGCCTCCAGAGCGGCGGGGATATCGATAAAGGGAACACCGACAATCACGTCGCAGGTAGCGTCCTTCACCAGAGGCTTGATTTCCTCAATGAGAGCGGTAGCCTCGGCAGGGGACTTATTCATCTTCCAGTTGCCGGCAATAACATATTTACCCATAGTCGTAATCTCCTTTGACTGAATTACTTATCGCTCATTGCGGCGATACCGGGCAACTCCTTGCCCTCCAGGAACTCCAGAGAGGCGCCGCCACCGGTAGAAATGTGGGTCATCTTGTCACCAAAGCCCAGGGTGTTGACAGCGGCGGCAGAGTCACCGCCACCGATGATGGTGGTAGCGTCGGTCTCAGCCAGTGCACGGGCCACGGCGATGGTGCCGGCAGCCAAAGTGGGGTTCTCAAACACGCCCATGGGACCGTTCCAAACAACGGTCTTAGCGCTCTTCACGGCGCTGGCATACAGCTCGGCAGTAGCGGGACCGATGTCCAAGCTCTCCTTATCGGCGGGGATAGCGTCGGCAGCAACAATCTCCACCTCGACAGGAGCATCAATGGGGTTGGGGAAGGAGGAAACGACGGCGCAGTCGATGGGCAGCAGAATCTTGACGCCCTTCTCCTCGGCGCGAGCCATCATTTCGCGGCAGTAATCGATTTTAGTCTCATCCAACAGAGACAGACCCACGTTGTAACCCTTAGCGGCCAGGAATGTGTAAGCCATACCGCCGCCGATGATCAGGGTGTCAGCCTTGTTCAGCAGGTTCTCAATCACGTTCAGCTTATCAGCAACCTTAGCACCACCCAGGATGGTGACGAAGGGGCGAACGGGATCGTTCACGGCGTTGCCCAGGAACTGAACTTCCTTAGCCATCAGGTAGCCGTTAGCGGACTCCTCAACGTAAGCAGTCACGCCTACGGTGGAGCAGTGAGCACGGTGAGCAGCACCGAAAGCATCGTTTACGAACAGGTCGCACAAAGAGCCCAACTCAGCAGAGAAAGCCTCACCGTTCTTGGTCTCCTCGGCGCGATAACGAGTGTTCTGCAGCAGAACCACGTCACCGTCGTTCATAGCGGCCACAGCGGCACGGGCGTTCTCGCCGACAACGCAATCGTCAGCGGCAAAGATAACCTCTTTGCCCAGTTTCTCGCTCAGGCGGACAGCCACGGGAGCCAGAGACAGCTCGGGCTTAGGCTCGCCCTTCGGCTTGCCCAGGTGAGAGCACAGGATAACCTTAGCGCCGTTGGCGATCAGGTACTGGATGGTGGGCAGGGCGGCCACGATACGGTTCTCATCGGTGATGACACCGTTCTTCAGCGGCACGTTGAAATCGCAACGCACCAGCACGCGCTTGCCGGAAACGTGAAGGTCTTCGACGGTCTTTTTGCTCAGATAACTCATACAAAACATCCTTTCAAAATTAATGTCTGTTAAAAAAGTAACAACACAGCGCTTTTATTATATATGATTATAGACCTTAATGCAAGTAAATATTGAACAAATCTTAAAAATCGTGAAAAATTAGCGCAAATGGTATGTTTTTTCACAAAGGTCAATGAAATTTTGGTTATAACAACCGCAAACCTTTAGGATACCGATTCTTCAGACGACCATTGGACGCTTTTCCAAAACCGACGGGAATGCCGGAAACACATACGGCTGTCCACCCACTACAGGTTTCGCAGGCGATTTCCTCGCCGTGTAGGAAGGCAATCAGCCGTGAGTCACACGGGGAAAAGTCGATGGATTGACGGCAATCCTTCATACGAGAAGCGATGTATATGCTGTGGGCAGGCTCGAGACGATTTTTACACACTGTGGCAACGGCAACGCCGGCAGACAGCACGCCAAGTCCGTTGCAATCAGGCAGGTCATAGGGGAGGAGCCGCACTTGGTCACCATAGGTTGCGAAAACGCCGCTGGGCGTATCGAGGAAGCATTCGCGATACAGAGCTTCCGCTGCGCTACGATTTTTGTCGTTGTTTGGGTTAAAATTCGAAATAGTTTTGCTGTCATCCTGCCCGAGCCGGTGCAGTAAAGCAATGAAATGGCCCTCTCCGCCGTGCTGGGGCAGAATACGGCGGCAATATGTCAGGTTGAATCGGTCATCCACCTCCGGACAGAAGTGGCGAATGCGTTCGGCTGCAAAACCGGGGCAACCCCATTCAACCCTAATGGGAATCAGTTCGAAATCAGGATGAGCGGCAAGAAAACGGAAGATGACGCCTTCATTTTCTTCGGGAGCAAAGGTGCAGGTGGAATAAACGATGCGGCCGCCTGCTTTGACTGCTTTAGCAGCGTTGTTGAGTATCTCGTCCTGTCTGGAGGCACAGAGAAGCACGTTGTCTATGCTCCATTCGGTTAGGGCTTGCGGCTCTTTGCGAAACATACCCTCACCGGAACAAGGGGCATCTACCAGTACAGCGTCGAAGTACCCTTGTAGCCCGTCACACAAAGGTGTGGTATCTCTGGAGGATACGACTTGATTACGTATACCGAATCGCTCGAGGTTTTGTTGCAAAACGCGTGCACGTGCAGGCACGTATTCGTTGCTCCACAGCAGACCGCTTTCGCCGATGCAGGCGGCAATTTGGGTGCTTTTGCCGCCGGGGGCGGCGCACATATCCAGAATCCGCTCACCTTCTTGCGGAGCAAGCACGGATACGGCAGAGGCGGCAGAAGGCTCTTGCATATAGTAGGCGCCTGCGTGGTGAAGAGGATCGCTGCCTGCTTTATGCTCCGCATCTAAATAAAACGTGTTATCGGCAAACGGGGTAGGGGATAGCGAATGAGGAAATAACGCTAAAAAATCCTCGACGGTGATTTTGGACGTGTTCACACGC
Organism: Acutalibacteraceae bacterium; assembly: GCA_045544815.1. Taxonomy (GTDB): domain Bacteria; phylum Bacillota; class Clostridia; order Oscillospirales; family Acutalibacteraceae; genus UBA5905. The sequence continues at coordinate 16,143 of JAZPZT010000046.1, forward strand.
AGTCCACGGCGCAGGGGAAGCGTGTAACCCTCGATAAAAGAGGCGTAATCTTCGCCCAATAAGTGTTTCATGCGTTCTATAAATAGTTGAGGCAGTGTCATAGTATCGTTCCACCTTTGCTAAAAATGCTGCCACAGAAGCCTCTGTGGCAGCATTCAATTACTCCATCTCTAAGGCTTGATGGATGGCCTTTGCTAACTGGTCTGGGCAGGAAGTGCCCTTGAACCCGCAGGTAATACCCTCCAGACGGCGAATGGCTTCTTCTGCAGGCATACCTTCCACTAAGCTGGCAACACCCTTAGAATTTCCGGAACAGCCGCCGTCAAAGTGTACGTCGGTTACCTTGCCGTCCACGATATCGAAAGAGATGTTGCGAGAGCAGACGCCTTTTGTACGATAGTTGTAGGCCATAGTTTCATCCTCCATTACTTACTGCGAGCTTTCTTAAATTCTCTGAGCTTTTGCACAGTATCAGCAGGCGCTCCGCAACTGCCTAGGGGACGAAGCGGATCGGTGTACATGCCGTGAAAATCTGTGCCACCGGTCATCAAAAGACCGTTTTCTTCAGCGAAAGATTTGAGTGAGTTGATGCGTTCCTCATCATTGCTGGGATGCCATACTTCAATGCCGTCAAGCATACCCTCTGTAGCCAATTCGTGCATTAGGTCAACGCTATCATAAACATAAGGATGAGCCATGATGGCTACACCGCCGGCACTATGGATGAGATGAATGATTTCGCGTACATCGGGGTATTGTACAGGAACAAATGCGCAACCGCCGTTAGAAGAAAAGAGCTTATGGAATACGTCTCCGAAGATTTCATCCGCGTATCCGGCTTCGACCAAGGCGTGCATGATGTGTTGCTTAAAAACGTTGGTGCTACCCGCTGCGTGTCGAATGATCGTATCCGGAACGATGGGGTAATAGCGCAAGACCTTGCGAGTCATCTCGTTGGCGGCAACACGGCGTGCGTTATTGATTTGCAGACAAGCTCCCTCTAAACGATCGGGGCAATCACAGAGATAGCCGAGGATATGTACTTTACGCTTGCGGGTATAGTCGTAGGCGCTCATCTCAACGCCATGAATCACTTCGATCCCTAAGCGCTTGCCAATGATACAGGCACGAGTGGAGCCGACAACGGCATCGTGATCGGTGATGGAAATGGCGGCAACACCGCGGCGTTTAGCCAATGCCAGAATCTCTTCTATACCCATAGAACCATCGGAAATTTTGCTGTGACAATGCAAATCGCAGATCATTTGAATACTCCTAACCAAAACACACGGCGCACATGCCGCAAGACAACTCTAACAGATCAATTATACCTCCAAAAATCCATAAAAATCAACAGGAAATCAAAAAATAATACGAAATTGAGCAACTTTGCAATGGAATAACGTTCTTTTCTCGATTACTTTGTGGGAATTGATGAAAAAGTAACGATTTTACGTGCTTCGTTGTGGTTTGAGGTTGAATTTTACAGTGAATTATGATACACTGTGTTCAATCTTGAAACAGAGGAAGTGTACCGTATGACGAAAATTGATATTTTCTCCGGCTTTTTAGGCGCCGGAAAAACAACGCTGATCAAAAAACTGATTACCGAAGCCTATAAGGGCGAAAAACTGGTTTTGATTGAAAACGAGTTTGGCGAGATCGGTATTGACGGTGGATTCATGAAAGAAGCCGGCATTCAGGTCAACGAAATGAACTCGGGGTGCATTTGCTGTAGTCTGGTTGGTGATTTCAAGACTTCTCTTATGCAGGTACTGGAGCAGTTTGCGCCTGATCGTATTTTGATCGAGCCCTCCGGTGTTGGTAAGCTGAGTGATGTGATTCGAGCCGCACAGCAAGTGGAATCTTCCAATGTAAAGCTAAATAGCTTTACGGCCGTTGTGGACGCTACAAAGTGCAAGGTTTACTCCAAAAACTTCGGCGAGTTCTACGACGACCAGATTGCCCATGCAGGTTGTATCGTGTTTAGTCGCACCGACGGCATTACTGCTGAAAAATTGGAGGCGGCGCTGCACCTTGTGCGTGAAAGAAACGCAGAGGCTTCCATTATTACTACGCCCTGGAGTGAGTTGGACGGTGCGATAATTCTCTCTGCAATGGAGCATCGCCACACGGTGCACGACGAATTGGAGCAGATGACCCACGATACTTGCCCTGTCTGCGGTCATCATCATGGCGAGGATGAGCACCATCATCACGATGAGCAGTGTGGTTGCCACCACGATGAAAACCACCATCATCATCACGATGAGGAGTGTGGCTGTCACCACGATGAACACCATCATCACCACGCTGAAGAGTGTGGTTGTCACCATGATGAGCACCATCACCACCATCATCATGCAGACGACGTTTTTTCCAGTTGGGGTGTGGAAACCATTCGCACCTATACGGTAGAGGATATCAAGAGCGCATTGAGCGTATTGGCTGACGAGGTGAAATACGGCGTGATTTTGAGAGCCAAAGGCATCGTGGCCGGCGCAGATGGTCAGTGGATTCATTTTGATTACGTCCCCGGTGACGTGGATGTCCGCCTCGGTGGCGCTGACGTGATTGGTAAATTGTGCGTGATTGGTGCCGACATCAAGGAGGACGCACTGAAGTCTCTGTTCGGCATTTAATTTAGGAGGAAGATTTATGGAGATTCCCGTATATCTGTTTACTGGATTTTTGGATTCCGGTAAAAGCACCTTTATCCAAAGCACGCTGGAGGACCCTCGTTTCAATAACGGCGAGCGTACTTTGGTTTTGCTGTGCGAAGAAGGAGAATGCGAGCTGAATCCTGCTCGTTTCTCCGGTAAAAACGTCACCATTCAGGTAGTGGATTATGCCGAACAGCTGACGGCAATGCAGTTGGCCGCTTGGTTCAAGGCCTGTCGTGCTCAAAGAGTGATGGTTGAGTATAATGGTATGTGGCCCTTAGATCTATTATTTGAAAATCTGCCGGATGGTTGGATTGTGTATCAGGAAATGATGTTCGCCGATGCCGGCACTTTTGAGGTGTATAACGCCAATATGCGTGAACTGGTTGTGGATAAACTGCAGGGCGCTCAACTGGTTGTGTTTAATCGCGCCGTGAAAGGTTTTGACAAAATGCCTCTGCATAAAATCGTGCGTGCTACCAATCGAAGTACGGATATCGCCTATGAATATGAAGAGAATGACGTGGAATACGACGATATCGTTGATCCGTTGCCTTTCGATAAGAATGCGGCCGTGATTGATATCGCTGACGCAGATTATGCTTTCTGGTATCGTGATTTGTCGGAGGATTTATCCTACTATCACGGCAAGACGGTGCGCTTTAAGGGTGAAGTGGTAGTTGACGACTCCATTCCGCAGAACTGCTTCGTTGTCGGTCGCCCGTTGATGACCTGCTGCGCAGATGATATCCGCTTTGCGGGTTTGGTATGTGAATGGGATGGCGTGGCTGGTCTATGCAATCGCGATTGGGTCATGGTAGAAGCACAGATTTCCGTGAGTGAACATGAGTGCTACGGTCGTATTGGTCCTGTTTTGCACGGCAAATCTGTGACAAAAACGGATGCACCTGAGCAGGATGTGGCAAGCTATTATTAACGTTGTTTATTTTGCTACTTTTTTAGAAAGTCGGTATTTTGCGATAAAAGTGGCAAAATAATTGTGCGTTTTGCACATATTCCGCAAAGTAAATTTTGCAAAAAGGCCGAAAATAATATTTCCTCTTGCAAACTGTCGGGAAATAGGGTATAGTCTTGATGAAAGGCGTATGAATCATGCGCCTTTGACTATGTTCCGTAACGCTTATGTTGCAGGAATACTAAGAGAATGTGGAGGTAAACATTATGAACAAGGTTGAACTCATCGCTGCTGTTGCTGCTAAGGCCGGTCTGTCTAAGAAGGATGCCGAGAAGGCTATCGTCGCTGTCGTCGAGTCTATCGAAGAGGCTCTGGTGAAGGGTGATAAGGTCCAGTTGATTGGCTTTGGTACCTTTGAGGTTCGTGAGCGTGCTGCCCGCGTGGGCCGCAACCCTCAGACCAAAGAGGAGATCAAGATTGCCGCTTCCAAGCAGCCCGTTTTCAAGGCTGGCGCTGCTCTGAAGAAGGCTGTCAACTAATTTTCAGCATAGAGAGCCGCCCGACATCGGGCGGCTTTTTCTATATCATTCGTTGCAAAGAGGTAGCAAAATGCGATTGGATAAGTATTTGAAAGTGTCTCGCCTCATCAAGAGGCGAACGGTAGCTAACGAAGCGTGTGACGCGGGCAAGGTGTTTGTCAACGACAAGCCAGCTCGCGCGTCTTACGATGTAAAAATTGACGATGTGATTTCTATTACTCTTGGCGCGCGCAGTTTGCGTGTGCAGGTGGTATCGATTCAGGAAGCCATCGGCAAAAATGATGCGGCAATGTTGTATCGCATTCTTCAGGATAACTAAGTGATATTGGTGCGTTTATTTTGCATATACTTTCGATAAGTAGGGAGGTATGCGGATGGAACGTCGAGAAAAAGATACGGTGTTGCCCCATCAACTGATTATGCAGGATCGAGCGAAGTTGGAACTGACCGGTATATTGCAGGTGGATCATTTTGACGAGAATAGCGTGCAGTGTCGCACCGGGATTGGGCAACTGATGATTCGCGGTAGTCAACTGCGTGTGTTTCACTTGGATATAGATGGCACGGCGTTGTCGGTAGAAGGACACATTGAGTCGTTATCGTATACGGATGTGAGAAAAGGCGGCCTGCTAAGCCGCCTTTTTCGTTGATATGGAGTGGACTGTTGTCGAGCAAGTGTGTTTTTTTGGAAAAAGCATTTGCTTGGGTGTGATGATTGGTATACTGTTAGATATTTTTAATGGATTGGGAAGGAATCGGAGTCGTGCGTATCGCTTTTGGCTGGATGTTATATTTGGACCGTTGGCGGCCGTTATGCTGTGCTTGGGAAGTTTAGCGATTATGGACGGACAGTTGCATCCGTTGTTGTTATTTGGTGCCTTCGTAGGAGTAGTGTTAGAACGCTTGACGATCGGGCGGTATCTCTCGAATAGCGTGGCGTATCTTCGTAGGGTTGTCGGTCGACTTGTAAAAGTTCTTGAAAAAGCGTGCATAGTTTTTTCCAAATGGTTGCGCAAAATTGTGCGTGTTTTACTACGATGGCGATCTAAACCGCAAAAAATGGCAAAAAAAGAGGGAAAATAACACTTATTTTTTTAAAAAAGACTTGAAATTTCATGCGTGAGTTAGTACAATGTACTTTGTAAAGTTATTTTTAGAAGGGGGCAATTAGCATGGCGACTAAAAAGTCTGCAAAGACTTCCATTAATAGTCGTGGTTGGGTAATCCGCATTTTGCTGATTGCCCTTGCTTTGTTCATTTTTGTCAAAGCGGTTCAGCTTTATAGCCAGCTGGAGCAGAAGCAATTGGCAGATGCTGAGTTGGACAGTAAAATTCAAACACAAATGGTCATTAACGAGGGCTTGGCCGACCAGGTAGAGCATGCGGAAGATTATCTGGAGCACAAAGCAAACGACAATGGCTATTTCGTGCCCGGTCAGCAAGTTTATGAAAACGAGGCCGGATAAATCATAGGGGGAAAATAGTCAAGTTATGCAGTTAGAGGTTGGAGCTATTCTTGAAGGCAAGGTTACCGGTGTTACTAAGTTTGGAGCTTTTGTAGAGCTTCCAAATAAGATGACCGGTATGGTTCATATTTCTGAGATTGCGGCTACTTTCGTAAAGGAGATTCGCGATTTCGTTACCGAGGGCCAGATTGTTAAGGTTAAGGTGCTGAGCGTTGGTGAAGATGGCAAGGTCAGTCTGTCAATCAAAAAGGCACAGCCTCCTACACCACGTCAGACGGCACCTCGTCGTCAGGCTTTCAGCGGCCGTCCCGGTGATTTTGAGTGGCAGAGCTCCACACCTCGTACCGGCGAAAGCTTTGAGGATATGATGACGCGCTTTAAGGCCACCAGCGATGAGAAAATCTCTGACCTGCGACGCTCTACTGATAGCAAGCACGGTGGATTCGGTCGTAAACCGCGTGGAAACGGCAATCCGCAGGGATAAATCGAAGGGGAATGCGTTTCTCTCATAATAGAGAAAGGCGTTCCCCCTTTTTTTGAAAAGAGTAGGAGCGATGAGTATGCGTGAATTGCACGTATCGACTATTGCAAACACGATAAAAGAACTGTGTATTCGTGCTAACCGGTATTTGCCTCAGGATTTGGTATCTTGCATCGAACATGCACAAGATACGGAAACTTGCGCAATAGCCTGTGGCGTTCTTGAGGATATGTGCGAAAACATATCGACGGCGGAAGTTATGGGCTTGCCGATTTGTCAGGATACGGGTATGGCTGTAGTGTTTATTCGTCTGGGTCAGGATGTTCATCTGGTTGGCGGGTTGCTGAAAGATGCCGTTAATCAAGGCGTTGCGATGGGATATACCGAAGGACTGCTTCGTTGCTCCGTTGTGGAGGATCCGCTCAGACGCATCAATACCGGTGATAACACCCCTGCTGTGCTTCATTTGGATTTGGTTGAGGGAGACGGTTGTGAGATTACGGTGGCCCCTAAGGGCTTTGGCAGCGAGAATATGAGCCGGCTGTATATGCTAACCCCTGCCGCTGACCGTCAAGCCATCATTGACAAGGTATGCGAGGCCGTTCGCCTGGCGGGAAGTAATCCCTGTCCGCCGCTGGTGATTGGTGTTGGCATTGGTGGTGATTTCGAGCAAGTTGCTTATCTAGCAAAAAAGGCGTTGTGTCGTGCGGTATCTCAGCCACACGAAGATGCTTATTATGCTGATTTGGAGCAGGACATCCTGCGGGCCGTTAATCAATTAGCTATCGGACCCCAAGGATTCGGTGGCAATACAACAGCGCTGGCTGTTAACATTGAGGTGGCGCCGACCCACATTGCCGGATTACCGCTGGCTATTAACATTGGTTGCCACGTCACGCGTCACGCAACGGCGTGTATTTAATTCTCAAGGAGCGAAGTATGGAAATTCTCGAATATTGTGCCCCATGCTTGTTTGGTGTAGAGGGTATACTGGGTGACGAGCTTCGCCGTTTAGGTGCCTCTGAGGTGACTCCTGAAAACGGCCGTGTACTGTTCAAAGGCGATATTGCAATGATGGCACGTGCTAATATTTGCTCTCGCTATGCAGAGCGTGTTCAAATCGTAATGGGGCGTTTTTCTGCATATAGTTTTGAAGAACTGTTTCAGGGCACGAGAGCGTTGCCGTGGGAGCGGTTTATCAGTCGGCAAGACGCTTTTCCCGTAAAAGGTTGGTCGCTGAATTCTAAACTGCACAGCGTGCCCGATTGCCAGGCAATTGTGAAAAAGGCTGTGGTAGAGCGGCTCAAGCAGGTCTATGGCATTCAATGGTTTGACGAGTGCGACGGCAAATGTCAGATTCAGTTCACCATTATGAAGGATGAAGTGACACTGCTGTTGGATACCAGCGGCGTTGGCTTACATAAGCGTGGCTATCGTGCTGTGGCCGGTGGCGCTCCCATCAAAGAGACGTTGGCCGCTGCGATTGTGGACGTGACCAGAGCTCGTCGTGCGCGCTTGGTGTGCGACCCTTGTTGTGGAAGCGGTACATTATTGATTGAAGCCGCCATGGCAGCAAGAGGCATTGCACCGGGTGTGCGCCGTGTGTTTTCCGCTATGTACTGGGACAGCATTCCCTCCGAAGTGTGGAAGGAAGAGCGTCAATTGGCTCGTGAACGTCAACGCGAGGTGGAGTTTACCGCCCGTGGCGGCGATATCGATCCTGCGGTACTCTCTCTTGTTAGTGATAACGCAACAAAGGCCGGCGTAGGTGATTGTATCACCACTGCTTGCGCCGATTTGCGTAATTTCGTGCCGGATGGCGATACGGGTATTGTATTGTGTAATCCGCCCTATGGTGAGCGTTTGCTTGATGTGAAGGCGGCGGAAGAGCTGTATCGTGTGATGGGCCAAGTCTTTATCCCGAAACAAGGTTGGAGTTATGCTATTATCAGCCCTCACGATGAGTTCGAGACTTTGTTTGGTCGCAAGGCGGATAAGCGCCGCAAATTATATAACGGAATGTTAAAATGCCAGTTGTATATGTACTACAAATAATGTAAAGCAAAATCGCCTTACATATCAATTGTGGAGGAATTGCCATGCGTCACGTGTTTATTTTGAATCCTGTTGCGGGTAAAAACAAATCTGCCTTGGCTCTGCGCGGAAGAATCGATGCCTTCTTCGCACGATATCCTGAAATGGAGTATAGCATTCGTCTGACGGATGGCGTTGGCTCTGCGACTCGCATTGCTGCAGAAGAGTGCCAGCGTGGTGGCGCGCTACGTTTGTATGCCTGTGGCGGCGATGGTACTCTGCAGGAGACGGCGAATGGCATTCCTGTGGGTAGCACGGATGTGGAATTAGCTGTGATTCCATGCGGATCCGGCAACGATTATGTGCGTACCTATGGCACGGCAGAAGAGTTTTCTGATTTGGACAGTCTAATTAATGGCGTAGCGATTACGGTGGACGCCATCGACTGTGTCCGTTTTAACTCGCTTAATATTGCCTCCATCGGTTTGGATGCTGCCGTAGGCAAAAAGATGAATCGATACAAGACCTGGCCCAGTGTCAGTGGCTCTATGGCCTATAATCTCGCTGTTGTGGACGTTTTATGCCATCCTATCGGCGTGGAGATGCAGATTGAAATCGATAATGATGAAGGTACTATTTGTCGCGAGGGTAATTACTTGATGACGCTGGCGGCCAACGGCCGCTTCTACGGCGGTGGCTATCAGGGAGCACCCACTTCCGTGGTAGACGACGGGCAACTGGATTTTGTGCTGGTCAAAAAGATTCCTTTGCTGGAAATACCTCTCGTATTGGGCAAATATAAGCAGGGCAAGCATGATGGCATTGAGTGTATCGAAACTTTGCGTGGCAAAGAAATGCGCGTCAAAGCGGCAAAGTCTATGGTGTGCAACATCGATGGAGAGTGCTTCGATACGGAGAGCGTGCAGTTTAAGTTGATTCCCGACGCTTATAATTTTGTTCTGCCTGCTCCTGTGGCGGCTCGATTCAAAAAGACGGAGAAAGTTGTTAAGTAACTATAAATTTTGATTTGAAGTGGGTTCTTTTTCCCTGTTTTCCCTTGATTTTTCCAAGAAAATGGGTAAAATATGGTTAGCGTTTGCATAGGACGCTGCTTGTTTTAGTAATAACTACTTTTAGGAGGTTATGGATATGAATGTTAAACCTTTAGCTGACCGTGTCGTCATCCGTTTCGTTGAGGCGGAGGAGACCACGAAGAGTGGTATTATTTTGGCCGGCACAGCGAAAGAAAAGCCGATTATCGCTGAGGTTATTGCTGTCGGACCCGGTGGCGTGGTGGAAGGCAAAGAGATCACCATGTACGTCAACGTCGGCGATAAGGTGCTGATTTCTCGCTACAGCGGCACGGAAGTGAAGCTGGACGGCGTGGAGTATACGATTGTGCGTCAGAACGATATTCTGGCCATCGTGACCGATTGATAGTAGGAGGTTTTTGCTATGTCTAAAATTATTTTGTATGGCGAGGAAGCTCGTAAAGCTCTGCAGTCCGGTGTGGATCAGTTGGCTAACACGGTGAAAATCACTATGGGCCCTCGCGGCCGTAACGTAGTGCTGGACAAGAAGTTTGGCGCTCCTCTGATTACCAACGATGGAGTGACCATTGCGAAGGAGATCGAGTTGGATGATCCCTTTGAGAATATGGGCGCTCAGCTGGTGAAAGAGGTTTCCATCAAGACCAACGACGTGGCCGGCGATGGTACCACTACTGCTACGCTGTTGGCTCAAGCGCTGATTCGTGAGGGAATGAAAAACGTGGCCGCCGGCGCCAATCCCATGGGCGTGAAGAAGGGCATTCAAGCCGCAGTGGACGCCGTTGTGGCTGAGCTTATGAAGAATTCTAAGAAAGTCAGCGGTACTGAGGACATCGCCAGCACCGCCACCATTTCTGCGGGTGATGCCGTGATCGGTCAGCTGATTGCCGAGGCTATGGAGAAAGTGACTGCCGATGGTGTCATCACCGTCGAGGAGTCTAAGACTGCCGAGACCTACACCGAGGTGGTGGAAGGTATGCAGTTTGACCGTGGCTACATCACGCCC
>JAZPZT010000047.1:0-5566 GCA_045544815.1 Acutalibacteraceae bacterium
TGGCCCTCTCCCTGCGCACCATGGAGAGCACCCGCGCCAAGCTGGAGGAACTGGAGCAGCTGTGGAACAGCTACGAGGTGTATCAGTCTGTGGACGGAGCGAGTGACCAATGAACGTAATCGTGATCGGCGGCGGTGCCGCAGGCTGTATGGCGGCAGGTGCCGCCGCACGGAAAGGGCACACCGTCACCATTATCGAGCGTAACCCTCGCCCTGCCCGCAAGGTGATGATTACGGGTAAAGGTCGTTGCAACGTCACCAACAACTGCGACGTGGACACTTTCATCCGCAACGTGCCTGAAAACGGCCGCTTTCTCTATTCCGCCCTCAACGCCTTCACGCCGCAGGACACCATGGCCCTGTTTGAGGATATGGGCGTACCGCTGAAAACCGAGCGCGGCAACCGTGTGTTCCCCGTATCGGATAAAGCGGTGGACATTGTGGACGGCCTGACGAAATACGCCAAATCCGGCGGCGCACGCTTCCTGCAGGGACGCGTCACCGAGCTGGTTATCGCCGACGGCGCTTGCCGTGGCGTGAAGCTGGAGGACGGCACCGTGATAAAAGCGGACCGTGTCATCGTGGCCACGGGCGGCCTCTCCTATCCCGTCACCGGCTCCACCGGCGACGGCTACGCCCTCGCCCGACAGGCAGGCCACACCGTCAACCCCACCCGACCCAGTCTGGTGGCCCTCAATTCGCCCGACCTCTTCTGTCTGGAGATGCAGGGCCTGAGCCTGAAAAACTGCGGTCTGCAGGTGCGGGACAACCAAACGAACAAGATTATTTTCACCGATTTGGGAGAAATGCTGTTCACCCATTTCGGCGTCAGCGGCCCTATGGTGCTGTCCGCCAGCGCCCATATGCGGCAGATGGCGGCAGGGCGCTATACCCTCATCATTGACTGGAAGCCGGGGCTGACCCCCGAGCAACTGGACGCCCGTATCCTTCGCGATTTTGCCGAGCGGTGCAATATGGACATTTCCAATGCGCTGGGCAAACTGCTGCCCCGTCTGCTCATCCCCGTTATGCTGGAATTATGCCAGATCAAACCCATGAAAAAGTGCAACGCCGTCACCCGTGAGGAGCGTCTGCGTTTAGTGCAGGGCATTAAGGCTATGGCGGTGGAAATCAGCGGATTCCGCCCCATTGAAGAGGCGATCGTCACCTCCGGCGGCGTCAGCGTGAAAGAACTGAGCGCCAAAACCATGGAGTCCAAACTGGTCAGCGGCCTTTTCTTCGCCGGCGAGGTGCTGGACGTGGACGCCTACACAGGCGGCTTTAATCTGCAAATCGCTTTTTCCACGGGTATGGCCGCCGGAAATGCGGAATGATAACCACAAAACCTTTTTTGAGGAGTGTATTGATATGATTTACGCCATTGCCATTGACGGTCCTGCCGGCGCAGGTAAGAGCACCATCGCCAAGATTTTGGCCAAGGAGTTGGAACTAATTTACGTGGATACGGGTGCACTGTACCGCACCATCGGCTATTACGTCACCTCTCAGGGTATCGACACCGCCGACACCGAGGCGGTGGTAGCGGCTCTGAGCGGCCTCAAAGTGGAACTGAAATACGTGGAGGGCGTGCAGCGTGTCTTCGCCAACGGTGAGGACGTCAGCGATCTCATCCGCACCCCTGCCATCTCCATGGCGGCCTCTGCGGTGTCCGCCATTCCTGCGGTGCGCGCCTATCTGCTGGACACCCAGCGGAGTATCGCCGCCAGCCATTCCGTGGTGATGGACGGCCGTGACATCGGCACCGTCATCCTGCCCGACGCCAAGGTGAAGATTTATCTCTCTGCCAGCCCCGAGGCCCGTGCTCGGCGCCGCTATGACGAATTGCAGCAAAAGGGCGACCCTGCCACCTACGAAGAGGTGCTGGCGGATATGATTAAGCGGGACTACGACGATATGCACCGTGAAATCGCCCCCCTCAAGCAGGCGGAGGACGCCATCCCCGTGGACACCAGCGGCGAGACGCTGGAGCAGTCGGTGGCGAAAATTAAGGCCATCGTCTACAAGAAATTAGCCGAGTAAGGAGTTTTTCTATGCCCGTCCGTCTTGCTGAAAGCGCCGGATTCTGCTTCGGCGTCAATAATGCGGTCAATCAGGTCCGCCGCCTACTGGATGAGGGCGAGAGGGTGTGCACCCTCGGCCCGATTATCCACAATCCCCAGGTGGTGGAGGATTTGGCGGCCCGCGGCGTCACCATCGTGGAGGACCCTGCCGAGGTGCCCGAAGGCAGCGTGCTGGTCATCCGCTCCCACGGCGTGCCCCGGAGCACCTACCAACAGGTAGAGGCGTTGGGCGTGCGGTGCTGCGACGCCACCTGCCCCTTCGTGGCGAAGATCCATAAAATCGTCCACGAGCACTCCGCCGCAGGCGCCACCGTGCTCATCGCAGGCAACCCCGAACACCCGGAAGTGCTGGGTATCCGTGGCCATTGCCACGGCGCAGAATACTGCTTCCACGACGAAGCAGAGTTGGAAAAATTGATTTTGTCCCACCCTGAATGGGACACCACTCCCTGCATTATGGTTGCGCAGACCACTTTTAACAAAACAATTTGGAAAAAGTGTGAAAAAATCGCAAAAAAACTCTGTACAAACGTAAAAATATTTGATACAATATGCAGAGCTACTGCTAAAAGGCAGGAGGAGGCTATCTCCCTGGCCCAGCAGTGCGATCAAATGGTTATTGTCGGCGGACGAGAGAGTTCCAATACCGCCAAATTGCGTGACGTGTGCGCCGCCTACTGTCCCACCCTATGGGTCGAGACAGCAGACGAGCTGCCCCGTGACCGTTTTGCGCCCGGTATGACGGTCGGCCTGACCGCCGGAGCATCCACTCCAGCCGATATTATAAAGGAGGTACACACAACAATGTCCGAAATCATCAACAACGAAGCCCTGGATTCCCAAAACTATGAGGAGATGAGCTCTGAAGAGTTTGCCGCCGCTGTCGACGCAACTCTGCAGAATCCGACTGACGATAAAGTCCGCGGTCTGGTCGTTAGCATTGCGCCTAACGAGGTACAGGTCGAAGTCATCGGCCGTAAGCAGACCGGTTATATTCCGATCGATGAGCTGTCCAACGATCCCTCTGCCGATCCCCACGACCTGGTGAAGGTGGGCGACGAGCTGCTGCTGCTCATCATGCGCACCAACGATCAGGAAGGCACCATCATGCTGTCCAAGAAGCGCGTCGACGCTCTGAAGGGCTGGCAGATTGTCGTGGATGCCGAGGCTGAGGGCGCCATCCTGGATGGCGTTGTCACCGAGGTCATCAAGGGTGGCGTTCTGGTGGTCACCAACGGTGTCCGCGTGTTCGTTCCCGCTTCCCACGCTTCCGTGGGCCGTATGGAAGACCTGAGCCCCCTGAAGGGTCAGGCTGTCCAGCTGAAGATTCTGGAGGTCAACCAGAATCGCCGTCACGCCGTCGGCTCCATCCGTCTGGTGGCTCAGGCCGCCCGCAAGGAGCAGGAGGCCGCTTTCTGGGCTCAGGCCGAGGTTGGCCAGGAGTACACCGGTGCTGTTAAGTCTCTGACTTCCTACGGCGCTTTCGTGGACCTGGGTGGCGTGGATGGTATGATCCACATCTCCGAGATGTCCTGGAGCCGCATTAAGCATCCCTCCGAGGTTATGAACGTGGGCGACGTCGTCACCGTTTACATCAAGGCTCTGGATGCCGAGAAGCGCAAGATTTCTCTGGGCTATCGCAAGTCTGAGGACAACCCCTGGGAGATCTTCAAGGCGAAGTATCCCGTGGATTCCATCGTCACCGCTAAGGTTGTTGGCATGACCGCTTTCGGCGTGTTCGCTCAGATCATGCCCGGTATCGACGGTCTGGTGCACATCAGCCAGATTGCCAACCATCGTGTGGAGAAGCCCCAGGATGAGCTGCAGGTCGGTCAGGAGATCACCGCTAAGATCACCGCCATCGACTACGACCGCAAGCGCATCAGCCTGAGCATCCGCGCTCTGCTGGAGCCCGAAGCTCCCGCTGAGGCTCCTGCTGAGGAGGCCGCCCCTGTCGAGGAGGCTCCTGCTGAGGAAGCCGCCCCTGCCGAGGCTCCTGCTGAGGAGGCTCCCGTCGAGGAGTAATCCCGAATCGAAATGAGAAACAGACCCTGATTTTCAGGGTCGGTTTTTTGTTTACCTCATTTCTTTGATAAACCGAAACATCTCGTGGGGACCTTCGTCCGCTTCCTCCGGCGGCTCGTTGGGGTCCACGTGATAGGCATTGTGAAACTCCACAATGTGAAAACCGCACTTATTGACGTAGAAATGCACGTTGCGCTTCTCAAAATAGGGCGTGCAGGTCTCCCACGCCTTTGTTTCGGGGTGCAGGCGTTCCACCGCCTGCCACGCGGCATAGCCGATGCCGCGGCTGTGCTCGTCGGGGGACACAAAAAACAGCTCCAGATGATTGTGGCGGGTCTCGGGGTTGATTTTCAGTATCACGCCGCCCACCTTGCGCCCATCCGCAACGATGCGGTAAGTCTCGTTGTCCGCCTCGTCGATACACCGCTCAATGGTGCGGCGAGAGATGATTTCGCCATCGTCATCGATGTGGTCGTCTCTCTCACCAAACTCAATGAGCGCGCCATACTTAAACGCCCATTGATTGTCCAAAATGAACTGCTCTCTGTCTTCCTCCGTCAAGGGACACAGGGTAACTTTCAACTGCTCCATAAATACCTCCATACAAAAAATAAAAGCCCGGTGGCGCACGAATGCACCAACCGAGCTCACTCGACATCTTATCCGACAGGCGGCCTGCAAACCAACGGTCTACGATCCCCTACACTACGGTGTACTGTCCTCCGATGCGATCCCATTGTAGCACATACTGCCGCCGTTGTCAAAAGAAAACCGAGAAAAGGCAAACCCATTGTCCGTATTATGTCACAATGGGTTTGCTATACTATCCACAGAACAAGCGAGGCGCTGTTCGAGACAAGGTAAAGAAAAATCGAACATTTTTTCGATTTTTTTGTAAAAAACACTTGATTTTCTCGAAAAAGGCGCTATAATGAATATAGAACACTTGTTCGGAACGCTTGTTCGAGCTTGACGATAGAATGATTTTTACAGGAGGTACGGATTATGTTTACGTTGTTTATCGATTTGGCACTGGCTCTGGTGGCCGCTCTGATGATGGTTAAGGGACACTACGGTATCACCCGTCAGCTGGCGGCGGTGCCGCTGGTGGTGGCGCTGGTGGATGCGGCTTTCGCCACGCAGATTGATTTAGCGCTGACCCCCGTGCTCTCCGCCCTGTTGGTGGTGCTGCAGGTGGTCATCCTCTCCCTCAGCGTTGTGATGTTGCGTCAGGACGCCCTCCACGCCCGTGCGAAGCAGCTGCGCCGTCGCCGCCGTCAGGAGCAAGACCGTGACCGCGCCGCTTTCGACCGCGTGGCACAGCGCCGCAACCGCGTTGCCGCCTGCGCTTGACAAACGTCGCATTTTGCGGTAAACTGGTAGCCTGAGTGAGCTGAGCAGCCGCGCATACGGCCTGACCGTATGTGAGGAAAGTCCGAGCTTCGCAGGGCAGGATAACGG
>JAZPZT010000048.1:0-28551 GCA_045544815.1 Acutalibacteraceae bacterium
CTCCCCGCACCGGGCCCCCCCCCCGTCGGAAAAACCGGGGGATACGATGAACTTAGCGCCCATCTCCACCGCCAGTTTGGCCTGCTCCACGTTGATGATGGTGCCAGCACCCACCAGCACCTCGGGGCAGTTGTCCGCCACCGCCTTGATGGCCTCGGGGGCGCAGGCGGTGCGGAAGGTAATCTCCATGGTGTCCACGCCGCCGGCGGCCATAGCACGGGCGGTGGGGACGGCGTCCTCCACTTTATTGAGCACCACAACGGGAACCACGATGGAGTTAGCCAATCTTTCCATAACAGTCATTGTCATATCCTCCTTAGGGTGAGCAGTCAAACCCGAACTCCGTTTTGAAAAGGCGGATATTCGCTCATCCTTTGTTAATATACTCGGAAATACATACAGTATTTCCTGTGTTTTTGCCGCGGCTGAACAAAAATCCGCTCTTTTCAAAATCTCCGACCGCAAAGCGAGGAGATTTCGAGAGATTTTTGTTTCGATCGGGCGAAGAAATGCTGGCGCCTTGCGAGCACGAGCGAGGCAAAAAGCGCCGAAATATCCCGCTTTGCGGCGGGTTCAGGTTTGATTGTTCACCCTATACACCGGAATAGGCGGCAAAGCCGCAATCGATGGGCAGCACCACGCCGGTGATGGCGGAGGCGGCCTTGTCGTCAGTCAGGAAGAACAGGCCGCCCAACAACTCCTCGGAATCCACGAAACGACCCATGGGGGTGCCGTTCAGAATCTTGGCGGAGCGTGCGGTGGGGGTGCCGTCCTCATTAAACAGCAGGGCACGATTCTGGTTGGAGACCAAGAAACCGGGGGCGATGGCGTTGCAACGGATGCCCGTGCCTGCAAAGTGGGTGGCCAGCCACTGGGTGAAGTTGGAGATACCTGCCTTGGCCGCGGAATAGGCAGGGATTTTGGTCAGGGGAATGTAGGCGTTCATCGAGGAGATATTCAGGATGTTGCCGCACTTACGCTCCACCATATCCTTGGTGAAAATCTGGGTGGGCAGCAGGGTGCCCTGGAAATTCAGTTTAAATACGAAATCCACGCCGTTGGGGTCCAAATCAAAGAAGGTCTTTTGACCTTCCTTGGCCTCGTGCTGATACTCGTTGGCGCGGGTGGCGCGGGGATTGTTGCCGCCGGCACCGTTGACCAAGATATCGCAGGGGCCCAGGTCGCGCAGGACAGCCTGGTGCACCTCTTCCAGCGCCTCGGCGTCCAAGACGTTGGCCTTATAGCCGATACAGATGAAGCCCTCGGCGGTCAATTCGGCGGCCAGTTTCAACACCGCTTCCTCATTCAGGTCCAGAGCAGCCACCTTAGCGCCTGCTTGGGCATAGGCACGGGCCATATCGCCGCACAGCACGCCGCCGGCGCCGGTGACCACAACCACCTTGCCGGTAAAGTCTACGTTCAAAGGCAGATTGATCATTGTTCGTTCCCTCCGTTATTTCTTATCAAACTTTTCCAGACTATCCCACACGCCCAGCATATACATAATGCCCAGTGCACGGTCGTACAGACCGTAGCCGGGGCGGACGTTACCGGGACCTTCATCCCACAGATGACGGCCGTGATCGGGACGGATGTATCCCTCGTAGCCGCAGTCGTGATAGGCTTTGAGAATCTCCAAAATGCCGGTGTCGCCGTCGCAATCGCGGTGAGAGGCCTCGGAGAAGTCGCCGTTTTCGAAGTGCTTGACGTTGCGGATGTGGGCAAAGGCGATACGGTCGCAATGCTTCCGCACGATGTCCGCCACGTTGTTGTTGGGGTCGGCGTTCAGGCTGCCGGAGCAGAGGGTCAGACAGTTGTATTCGTCGTCCACCATCCGCAGGAAGCGGTCGATGTTCTCCTCGTTGATCAGCAGACGGGGCAGGCCGAAGATATCCCAGGGCGGATCGTCCATATGGATGGCCATTTTGATATCGCACTCGCGGCAGGTGGGCATAATGGCCTCGAGGAAATACTTGAGATTCTCCCACAGCTTTTCGTGATCCACGCCTTCGTAGGCTTTGAATAGTTCGTCCAACTTCGCCATACGCTCCGGCTCCCAACCGGGGAAGGACATATTGTATTTCTCGGTGAAGTCCAGAATGTACTGTGCCATGGCGTTGTAGTCGTCCTGAATCATGTTTTTCTCGTAGAACAGGGCGGTGGACCCGTCGCCGACGGGATGGAAGAGGTTTGAGCGAGTCCAGTCGAAGATGGGCATAAAGTTATAGCAGATTACCTTGACGCCAAACTTGGATAGGTTGCGGATACACTGCTTATAGTTTTCGATGTATTGGTCACGGGTGGGCAGACCGATTTTGTTGTCGTCGTGGACGTTGACCGATTCCACCACGTCGCCGTTGTAGCCGTAGGCGTGGAGCTGCTCCATTACCTCGGCGATCTCTGCTTCCTCCCAGATTTCACCGGGCATTTTGTGGTGCAGAGCCCACACAATGCCGTCTACACCGGGGATTTGTTTGATGTCCGACAGTTTGATGCTGTCGTTTCCTTCGCCGTACCAGCGAAAGGTCATTTGCATAGGCATATGGCTACCTCCTTTTATTCTAATCCGAAGTATCGGATGGCGTTGTCACAGCAAATATCTCTCACGATGGTGGAGAGGGTGTCCATATCGGCAGGATACTCACCGTTTTCCACCCATCCGCCGATGAGATTGCACAGAATGCGGCGGAAATACTCGTGTCGAGTGTAGGAGAGGAAACTGCGGCTGTCGGTGAGCATACCCACGAAATTGCCCAGCAGGCTCAGGTTGGCCAGACTGGTCAGTTGCTCCTGCATACCCGTCTTGTTATCGTTGAACCACCAGGCGGAGCCGTGTTGCAGTTTGCCTGCCGCCTCGGTGCCTTGGAAGGCGCCGATGAGGGTGTCGATGAAGGCGTTGTCGCCGGCATCCAAGCTGTAGATGATGGTTTTGGGCAGGCTGTCGGTGCGGTAAAGGGCGTCCAGCAGACCGGCCAGTGCGTCCCGAGAGGGGGCAGGACCGATGCAATCGAAGCCGGTGTCGGGGCCGAGGGCCGCCAGCATACGGCTGTTGGGGTTGCGCAGGCAGTTGTAGTGCAGCTGCATTACCCAGCCGCGGCGGGCGTATTCCTCGCCGCAGAATACCAGCAGAGCAGTCTTGTAGGCCTCTGCCTCGGCGAGGGTGACGGTCTCGCCTGCTAAAGCACGGGCGAGGATGGCGTCTACTTCGGCCTCGGGCAGGGGAGAGTAGACCATATAGTCCAGACCGTGGTCGCTGGCCTTACATCCGCAGGCGGTGAAGTGGTCCATCCGCAGGGAGAGGGCGGCTTTTACGTCCGCCACGGTGCGGATGTCAACGGCGGTCAACTCGCCCAGCGCACGGATGTAATCGGCGAAGCCGGGTTTGTCCATATTCAGCACCTTGTCGGGGCGGAAGGTGGGTGCCACGGTGGCACAGAAGGTGTCGTCCGCCATCAGCTTTTGGTGCCACTCCAGAGAATCCAACGGGTCGTCGGTGGTACCCACGAAGCGCACGTTACTCTTCTCGATAATGCCACGAGCACCCATATCGGGGCGAGCCAACACGGCGGCGGCCAACTGCCACACCTCTTCGGCGGTGTCGCCGTTGAGGATACCCTCGTAGCCGAAGTAGTTTTTCAGTTCCAGATGGCACCAGTGGTACATTGGGTTGCCAATGGCTTTGGGCAGTGCCTCGGCGAATTTTTGGAATTTCTCGCGGCGAGGGGCATCGCCGGTGATGTACCGTTCGTCCACGCCATTGGAGCGCATAATGCGCCATTTATAATGATCGCCCGACAGCCAAATATCAAAGAGATCCTCGAAGTGCTTATCCTCGTAGATTTCCTTGGGGCTGACGTGGCAGTGATAGTCGATAATCGGAGCGTCTACGGCCACACGGCGGTAGAGCGCCCGCGCGGTTTCCGTTTGCAGAAGAAAATCTGCATTCATAAAGGGTTTCATACGTAACTCCTTCCGTACACGATGTAGTGTGGTTAGGTTTGGGGGACGTTTACAATGTGGGTGTTGCGGTATTCCGTGGGCGTGGTGCCCACGACACTTTTAAACAAGCGGCAGAAATAGTGAAAATCCAATATGCCGCAATGTTGGGCGATGGTCTGCACCTGCAGATGGGTGGTCTTGAGCAGGTGCTTGGCGGTGGCGATACGCCGCCCGTTGACGTAGGCGGTGAAGGTCTGCCCCGTCTCTTTTTTGAACAGGCTGGAGAGATAGCCGGGGCTGACGTTGCTTTTTGCCGCCATGGTGCGCAGGCTCAAGTCGCCTGTCAGGTCGCCTTCTACCTGAATCATCGTGCGCTGTACCAGCGGCGAGTAATTCTTCATCGAGCGCTGTTTGACCAAACGGCAGTAGGCGCGCATCATCTCCAACATAAAGTCGGACACTTCATTGATGGTGCGCAGCGCCTCAATGCGACGGGCAAAATTAGAGGACAGACGGTCCAAGTGAATGGGGTGTACCCGTCCCTTCTCCGCCGCCTTGCGCATCAGCGTATTCATAATGATACAATAGTTTTTGAAGTTACGCAACTGGTCGGACGTGCGGCTTTCAAAATTAAGGTTAGTAAAACCGGCCACCATCATCTCCGCTTTGTGGACGTTACCTTGGGATACGGCCTCTATGAGGTCGTTTTCAAACTGATAGCGGTGTTCCATCATCTCCGCGTCCAGCTCCTCCGTTTCCGCAGGCTTGCCGTGGGCAAAGTCGGGTAACGGTGAATTCTTGGGGTCAAAGTAGAGGTCTACGCTACCGAAATGGTCGGCACCGCCGTACACGTATTCGGCAAAGGTGTTCACCATCGCAAAAATATGGTGCTCCTCACGGATGACGGGCACGGCACTGTACAGCAGTTCAAAATCGCGGACGTCGGTGGGCGGTAGTTTCAGCAGCTCCGCCTGCTCCCATATTTGCTGTCGGGTGACGCTGCTGTTGAGATAGGGCCCGATGAGCAAAACCGACGGTCGCTGTCCGTAGGGTAGATCCATAAAGATATAGCGGCATAGGAAACAGTCCAGCAGGCGATAGATGGTAGCGGATTTAAAATCCGGTATAAGAGCGAAAAAGGTATCGGTCGTTTGCTGTTGGCGCAGGAAGGGCTGCAACGGGGTGCACTCATAGTTGGCTATGGGTGCCTCAGGATCGATGACGGCGTTGGGAATATGGCATTTTTCCAGCATTTTTTGCAGAAAACGCAACTCGTTCTCGTAAAACATACCGCTTTCTCCCTTTCTTTTGGAAAAACTTTCCAAATTATCCTGCTAAACCAGTATGATTATAGCATAAATGTCTACATTTTCAAGCCGTTTTTCATATGTTATAGTGGTTTTATGCTATTTCTTGGTGCTTTTGTGCTAACGAGACGGGGTGTTTTACCGATATAATAACCTTGTACCTTTATGGGTAACTACATAGGGCTCTTTTGCGCCCTAAGAGAGGACTGTCATTATGAGTAAAAAAGCCCCTCAGCTCGATGCCAACGGGCATCGCAAATTTGGTATGCGCGACAAACTCGCATATGCCGCAGGCGACCTCGGTTGCAATATGAGTTTCTCCCTGAAGAACACCGTCCAGACCTTCTGGTTGGTGTATATGACGATGGAGACCGGTCTGCTGTCTCTGCTGCTATTGGCCGTGCAGATTTGGGACGCCATCAACGATCCTATGATCGGCGCCCTGATTGACTCCGACCGTCGTTCTTACAAACTGGGCAAATTCAAGACCTATATTCTGATCGGTGCCATCGGTCTGTTGGTGGGCGGCGCCGCCGTGTTCCTGCCCTTCCCCAACGCCAGCGTGGTGGTCAAGGCCATCCTGTTCGTGTTGGGCTATATGGTGTGGGACGCTTTCTACACCATCGCCAACGTGCCCTACGGCTCGATGCTGTCCCTGGTGACCGAGAATGCCGGTGAGCGTGCTCAGCTGTCCACCTGGCGCTCCGTCGGCTCCATGATCGGCAACATCCTGCCCAACATCATCCTGCCTATGCTGATCTGGGAGAAAGTGGTGGATGCCAACGGCGAGCCCGTCATCAACCCTGAGACCGGTGTGCAGGCACAGAACCTGCTGGGCGACCGCGTATTCATCGCCGCGCTGATCATGGGCGTGTTGGGTCTGCTCTGCTTCCTGTTCATGATTAAGAATATCACCATCCGTGTGGATGAGAATTCCGTCAAGACCAACGACGGCGAAAAGTTCAACGTCATCAAGGCCTTCGGCAATTTTATGAAGAACCGTCCCGCCGTGGGTGCCACTCTGGCAGCTATGGGTATGTTCCTCGGCATGAACGCCGCCGGTACTGCCGTGACTATTATGTTCGCCGCCTACTTTGGTATGGCTCAGCTGTCCGGCCTGGTGCAGATGATCGGTTTCATTCCTATGTTCTTCTTTATGCCTTTCATTAAGAAGATTGTCAACAAGTACGGCACCAAAGAGGCCTCCGTGGCCGGCACCATCGTCTCTCTGGTAGGTGGTTTGGTTATGCTGATCTTCCCCTTGATGCCCAACAAGAGTCTGGCTCTGATCGTGTATCTGATCGGTCTGGTGCTGTTCGGTATGGGTATGGGCGTTTACACCTGCGTGTCCTGGGCGATGATGGCAGACGCCATCGATTACAGCGAGTGGAAGTTCGGCAAGCGCGAGGAGGGTACCGTCTACTCCCTGCACTCCTTCTTCCGTAAGCTGGCTCAGGGCGTTGGCCCCTCTGCCGTTTTGGCTATCATGGGTCTGCTGGGCTACGTGTCCGATCTGGGCACCGGTGGTCAGACCGCGCAGACCGTGTACAATATGTGCTGGCTGGCCGGCGGCCTGTATATGTTCAGTGCCATCGTCCAGTTCATCGGTCTGGGCTTGATCTACAACCTGGACAAGAAGACCATGGCACAGATGAACGCCGAGCTGGCCGAGCGCCGCGCTGCTAACGTCACCGAATAATCGCGTTTTTGCCGTATCACCCTGTCGGCTTGCCGACAGGGTGATACTTGAATACAGAGGCTATTTCGATGAGGATTTATACTTTGTTCATCCTTTTCGTCGCCACTGTGCTATAATGGATACGTAGTTTTTAGTTCCGAGGAGGCTAACCTATGAGACATATCATCAACCTAAACGAAAACTGGCTGTTTGCCAAAGACACCACCGACGTCGCCTGCCGTGAGGGCGTGGCGGTCAACCTGCCCCACACTTGGAATGCCGAGGACGGCTTTGACGGCGGCAACGACTATTTCCGTGGCTCCTGCCTGTACGTCAAGACCCTGAACAAGGCCGAGTTGCCTGCCGCCGACCTGTACTATCTGGAGTTCCGTGGCGCCAATTCCTCCGCCTGGGTTTACGTAGGCGGCGAGAAGCTGGCCGAGCACCACGGCGGCTATTCCACCTGGCGTGTGAATATCACCGACTATCTCACCGAGAATACCGAGATTGCCGTTGTGGTGGATAATGCCCCCAACGAGACGGTGTATCCCCAGACGGCGGACTTCACCTTCTACGGCGGTCTGTATCGTGACGTTAACCTGATTTGCGTCAACAACGCCCACTTTGATTTGGATTATTACGGCGCACCCGGCATTCGTATCACTCCCATCGTGGAGGGTAAGGACGCCACCGTCGAGGTGGAGGCCTACGTAAAGAATCTCAAAGAGGGTCAGACTCTGGTCTATGCCATTTACGACCACGAGGAGAAGGAACTGCAGAAGATCGAGACCACCGACAGCAAGGTAGCCTTCACCATCTCCGACGTGCATCTGTGGCACGGTCGCAAGGATCCCTATCTCTACTGCTGTGAGGTGGAGATTGTAGAAGGCGGCGAGGTGCTGGATAACGTGTGCAACCACTTCGGCTGCCGCACCTTCAAGATCGATCCCGATAACGGTTTTATCCTCAACGGCGAGGAGTATCCCCTGCGCGGCGTCTCCCGCCATCAGGACCGCTTCGGCGTGGGTAACGCCCTGCTGCCCGAGCATCATGTGGAGGATATCGACCTCATCTGTGAGGTAGGCGCTACCACCATCCGTTTGGCTCACTATCAGCACGACCAGTATTTCTACGACCTGTGCGACGAGCGTGGTCTGGTGATTTGGGCAGAGATTCCTTATATCTCCCGCCATATGCCCGACGGCCGCGAGAACACCATCAGCCAGATGACCGAGCTGGTGGCCCAGAACTACAACCATCCCTGTATCGTGGTGTGGGGCCTGTCCAACGAGATTACCATCGGCGGCTCTACCCCCGACTTGCTGGAGAATCATAATATCCTCAACGATTTGTGCCACAGCATGGACAGCACCCGTCTGACCACCATCGCTGCCGTGTCTATGTGTAAGATGGACGATCCCTATCTGCAGATTCCCGACGTGGTGTCCTACAACCATTATTTCGGTTGGTACGGCGGCGAAACCGATATGAACGGCCCCTGGTTTGATAAGTTCCACGCCATGCATCCCTCCATCCCGATCGGTTGCTCCGAGTATGGTTGCGAGGCGCTGAACTGGCACACCTCCGATCCCCGCCAGGGTGACTATACCGAGGAATATCAGGCTTATTACCACGAGGAGCTGATTCGTCAGCTGTTCACCCGTAAGTTTATGTGGGCCACCCACGTGTGGAATATGTTTGATTTCGGCGCCGACGCCCGTAACGAGGGCGGCGAGAACGGTCAGAACCACAAGGGATTGGTGACCATGGACCGCCGTTATAAGAAGGATTCCTTCTACGCCTACAAGGCATGGCTGTCCGACGAGCCTTTTGTCCATCTGTGCGGCAAGCGCTATATCGACCGCGTGGAGGACGTGACCAAGGTCACCGTCTACTCCAACCAGCCCGAGGTAGAGTTGTTCGTCAACGGCGAGAGCATTGGCAAGAAGGCCGCTCCCGACCACTTCTTCTATTTCGAAGTGCCCAACGTGGGCGAGAGCACCATCGTGGCTAAGGCCGGCGAGCTGTCCGATGAAGGCGTCATCCGTAAGGTGGAGGTCTTCAACGAGGACTATCGTCTGAAGGAAGTGGGCGCCATCCTCAACTGGTTTGACATCGAGGAGAAGCCCGGTCGCCTGTCCCTGAACTCCAAGATGAGCGACGTTATTTCCACCTTCCGCGGCAAACTGTTCTTTGCCAAGGTGATGGGCAAGATGTTGGGCGGCGGCAAGAAGGGCGAAAAGGCAAAGCCCATGGGCTTTGAGGTGACTTCCGAAATGATGGCTATGATGGGCGGCTTCACCGTGCTGCGCCTGCTGACCATGGCCGGCGGTATGATGGACGCCAAGTTCACCAAGGAGGATCTGCTGGCGATGAATAAGAAGCTGAGCAAGATTCGCCAGCCCAAGCCGAAGAAATAATCCACTCCAATAACCAAAAAAGAGCCTGTGGCGTCCGCCACAGGCTCTTTTTGGCTGTTGTGTGTCGAAAAACGATGCCTTGTGCCGTGTGGAGAATCCAAAATGGCTATTGCGAACAAAATGGGATTGGACTTTTGGGGAATATCCTGTATAATGAAAAGGATGGCAAACACCGCAGAGGAGGGGATAGAAATGAAACGGTTGGATACGGCGCTGTTGGCGCACAACGTGGCGCAGACGGCGGAATGCGATTTGGCGCAGGGCAAGGCCTTCGGCAGCGCCTATTGGGTGATGCAGGACGGCAAGGTGGTGTACAACCGCTGCTTTGGCTACACCTCGGCCCACGGCACCGAGCCGGTGACGGAGGATACGCTGTTTCGTCTGGCCTCCATGACCAAGCCGATCACCGCCTTTGCGGCTCTGATTCTCATGGATCGCGGTGTCCTGCGCCCGTCCGATACGGTAGACTCCTTTTTGCCGGAGTTTGCGGATGTCCCCATCACCGCGATGACCGAGGACGGCACGCTCGTGACGATCGGCGCACCTCAAAATGCGCCCACCATTCTGCACCTGCTCACCCATACCTCCGGTATCGGCAGCGATTGGCGCAAAATCGCCCGTATGACCGCGGCGGACAAGCGCACGGTGGGGGATACGGTGGCGTTTCATCGGCGGATGGGACTGGATTTTGACCCCGGCACCGCCCAGCAATACAGTGGCTCGGGCGCTTTCGACGTGCTGGTGCGTATCATCGAGCAGGTGACGCAAAAAGATTTTCTCGCCTTCCTGCAAGAGGAGATTTTCGCACCTTGCGGTATGAAGGATACCACGTTTATTCCCACGGCAGAGCAGTGGGGGCGGATGATTGCCATGCACTGTGTCATCGACGGCAAAAACGAGAATGCGCCGATGCACGAGGGTTGCGTGATGTCGGATTATCCCTGCACCCATTATTTGGGCGGCGCGGGTTTGGCTTCCACTCTGCGGGATTACGCCGCCTTTGCGACGATGCTGCTCAACCGAGGGCAGACCGAGACGGGTCGGCTGGTGAGCGAGGACGCTTTTTCGCTGTTCTGCACCCCTGCCGTAGCGGAGGAGATTATGCCGATTCACGAGCGTTGGGGGCTCGGTGTGCGTGTCATCACCAAGGAATACTACGAGGATCTGCCGGTGGGCTCCTATGGCTGGAGCGGTGCCTACGGCACGCATTTTTGGGTGGATCCCGTCAACAAGATCGCTGCCGTGTATCTGCGTAATTCGCTGGTGGACGGCGGCTCCGGCAGTGAAGCCGCCCGCCAATTCGAGCGAGCGGTGCGCCGCTCGCTGATTGAGGTGTAACGCAAGAAGGGCGATGGTGGGGAGTTTAGGCATTGCTTAACCAAAATTCTTTTTATACTCACTTGAAATCCTCACAAATATGCGATGTAATACCAAATTGAACGTCAAGCGTAAGGAGATAGAACGATGAAATTAGGTATCGTCGAAGATGAGCCTATTTTCGTTGCTCTATATAACTCGGTAAAACACCATCATCGCGTCCGGTAAAAAACAAAACCGACTCCGCCGAAAAAGCGGAGTCGGTTTGTTGCTTGATTTGTGTTTTTCCTACAACAGGGATGCATTTGCGTTGCCCACACAATTTGGACCATTTTACTTTCCTGTTTATTTATCGTAGTCGGCGTTGCCAAAGGTGGCGCTCGTCTTGTCAGCGTGTATGTTCTCTGTCAGTTCCGGATATCGGCGGAAGAAATAGGCAGGGGTGCAGCTCCATGCATGACAACAACTGTTGATGACCGGCGAGCCATACGGAGAACGGTCGGGATCGGTAGGGTCGTACAGCTCCCAGAAGCAATCTGCGCCGGCCTTCAGCATACCGCCCCAGTAGCGGCACAGTTCTTGTTTTGCCAGATCGGTCAACCCGACGGAGAGGAGAGCTTCAACCCAATGATGGAACATATATGGCGTCACCATGCTTACGGTAGGAGCTTGCTCTATGGTACGGAGCAGTAATGCGCGGCTTTTGTCCGTCGGCCATACCTCGGCCAGCACTTGCCATATTTGCGATGCCCACGAGACTTGTTTGTTTTGTCCGCTGACAAAAAGGCCGAGCTGTTCATCCCAAAGCACCTGTCGGCTTCCGTTGAGCGCGATTTCCAGCCAGCCATTCAGGAGGTTTTGCTGTTCCGGTGTGCCGAAGCGTGCGGATAGCGACAAGCCTTGACGCACTGCCATGATAAATACTCCTTGTGCGCCGGCCTGTTTATTCAAATCGTCGTTCCAGTCCAGGAAACACCACCAGGTGTCTTTATCCCGAATCACGCCGTGTTCGTCCAGTTCGGCAGCGGCCAGCTCTAACTGACGCCATGCGGTTGGCCATAGATCTGTGACCGTTTCGCTATCGCCGGTTGCCTCCCAGTAATCGGATAAGCAGGAGACAAAGAACAGCGAGTAATCAAACAGCCGCAATCCATCGGCGTGTGGAGTTGGTTTGGTATATACGCACGCGGCCACGCCGCCGTCCTCGCCGGTCAGTCCGGCAAACAGATAGAGGCAACGCCGTGCCAGCGCGTGGGCACCATAAGTGTGGTAGGCGGTCAGAGCTTGTAAGCGGAGGTCTCCGAGCCATAGCCGCCGGTCACGTTTGGGGCCGTCCTCAAACACATCCTGCGCACAGTTGCGCAACGTGCGCAGCGAAACTTCGTCCATTTTGTTTAGGAAGGAGTCGTGGGCAGCAAGCGGTGCGACGTCATCCTCCTGAACGGCTGATACCGCCTGACAATCAATGTCTGACAAAGATACCCCGTACTGACCGGAGGTGTCCAGCACCTCGATTTTTAGATACCGAAACGCATAGCGGCGAGGCAGCTTTACCGTGCAGGGGAGCTCATCAAGGTGCAGGTGACATACCTGTAACCACCCTTGGCCCAAGACGCCGTGATAATCGTTGGGATCCTCACCAATCTCGCACAGGCGTTCACCGGCATGGATACGCAGATACGCAGGGGCATCCGCCGCACCGCCTACCGGCTGTGCGGAAAACGATATGTATCCGACCCAATGAGTGCCGAAATCCAGACATAGGCTATCGCCTTTGTTTAGGCGTGGAGTTTGGCCGGAAAATGGCATTCGATCAAAGGCTTCCCAACTGCCCTCGGTTCGTTGCAGGCGAAAGCAGTCGATCGGTTTTACATTGTGGGTGACTAGTTCGCGCCGGCAACTGTCGGCTTTATTTAACAAATAGGTATTTATGGTCGGTCCCTCCTGAACTATGTATGGTTTCACACGGATTATACAAGGTTTGCGCTAACATTTCAATACAATTCCAAAATTTTTGTGAAAATACACAAAAAATATTGACAATTCATACATTTGGTGCTACACTGCATATGTAAATTGTTTGCGTTAACATCTGCTTGTGTGATACAGATGGGAATGGAGAGGGTACATGGCAACTTTAGACGATGTGGCACGCTTGTCGCAGGTTTCCGCTATGACGGTTTCTCGCGTTATCAACAATAAAGGGGCGGTATCCGAAGTAACGCAGCAACGCGTGATGGCCGCCATCCGACAGCTGAATTATCGTCCCAACCTAGTGGCGCGAGGTCTGGCAACTTGTCGCACCAACTCCATTGGTGTGGTCGTGTCCCGTCTGGAAAACCCAAACTATGCGGTTATGGTGGCAGGTATCAACCGCAAAGCGGCAGAGTATGGCTATGATATTCTGTTAGGAAACGGTGAAGACCCTGCCGCGTTGATACATAGCGTCAACACCCTGCTCAACAAACAGGTGGACGGTCTTATCATTCTGCCGGAGGAAACCCGTAATACAGAGGAGAGTGGCTCTCAGAGCAAACGTTCCTCACTGAGTTTTTACGGTGAACTTGAACAACTGATTGCCGCCGGAAACGTGCAATTGCCGGTGGTGCTGGTAGGCGATTTTCAGATGGAGGGTATTGCCGGTCGGGTCGGCGTGGATTACTATGAGGGCGCCCGTATGGCAGTCAAATATCTGTATGAAAAGGGCCATCGCCGTATCGGCATTGCGGCACATGAGGCCGGCCTGGTCGGTATTTGGGGTGAGCGCCAACGCGGCTTTTTTGACGCGATGCAAGAGCTTGGTTGTCCGGTTCTGGATAAGGATGTCGTCTATTGTCCTGAGGCAATGGAGACCGCCATGCAAGTAGGAATCCGCTTTTTTGCCGGCGACGATCTGCCGACGGCGCTGTATTGCAGCAACGATGAGATCGCGCTCGGCTTTTTGAACGCCGCCGCACAATGCGGTGTGCGTGTGCCGGAACAGATATCCCTGATCGGACATGACGGCAGCTTGTACAGCGAGGTTTCCTATCCGCGTTTGACGACCGTTTCCATCAGCCCCTTACAGATCGGTGCGGCCAGTATGGAAATGATCGCCGAATGCTTAAACGAGTCTAACGAGCCTGCCGAACAGCCGCGAGAACGTACCATCAAGCAGGAATTGATAGACGGCAACAGCGTTATCCAACGCTGATCAGCATAACAAAATCTGGAAAATGAACTTATATGTGAGGCACCGCATCCCGCGTATAAGTTTATTTTTACCAAAAAATGTTAGCGCTAACAACCTTGCGGTTGAAGGGAAAATGGCAAAAACGATCGCTTTTTAAGCGGCGTTTGCATATAGGATCACAATTAGCATAAAGAACCATATTAAAGGAGGCATTTTTGTGAAAACGAAAATCAACAAGCTGTTTACGATGGTGCTGGCTCTCTGTCTGTTAATGTCCGGGCTTTGCCTGACGGTATCGGCAGATCCTGCATTCAAAAGCATCGAAGGTACGACCGAGTGGAAGGCGTTGGGCGGCAACACCGATCCGGATACCGGCAAGGTAACGCCGTCGATTATCAAGTTTACGGATGACGGTTTGACTGTCACCTATACCGGTGGTAACTATCAGCCCGGTGAAAGCAACGCCGGCGTGATGTATGCGCTGCCTGTGGATATTTCGGATTTCTCGGTGGAGTTTACCGTTACCCAAAAGGCGGGCAACTACAACCTGCAAAACACCGGTGTGGACAGCTGGATTTCTCTCTGCCTGCTGAATAAATCCGATACGTATTTTAATGTAAAATCTGCGGGAAAATCCCAGGGTATCGTTACGCTGATTCGCCCGATGGCAGAAGGCACTCTGTTTAACATCAATATGATGACCAACAGCTGGACTGCTGCTCCTCGTCTGAATTACTTGGACTCCCATCAGATGAATTCCCATTTTAAAGTGGAGATCAAAAAGGGTAGCGACGGTCTCTATGATTATTACGTCAATGGCACGCAGGTCGATTTTGTCGGCGGCGGCGGATACGATTTTACTACGGCGTTTACCAAGCTGATGGAAAAGGGCGAAGTGTATTTTTACATGGGCGTTTCCAGTTATGACTTTGATGAGACCATCGAGTGGAGAATTGAGAAGGTCAACGGTAAGGCGGTAAAGCCGAATGCGGCAACCACCACGACCACCAACAAAAAGCCTACAACTACAACCACTACCACTCAGAAGCCGACCGCGGCTGACACAACTACGAAGGCTACTACTACCGAAAAGGGTGGGGATGTCGATTCTACCGTGACGACCACGGCCGATAAGAACGACCAAACGGTCACCACCACTCCGAGCGCATCCGAAACCGTGGTGGGCAACACGAGTGAAACGGTTACTCAAGCTACCGAAACGGTGGGCACCACCTCTGCGGTGCCGAATGAAGATGTTGACGATGAGAAGACCAATACACAGGATACCGCCGGCGAGCAAGAGCCGGCAAACTTTGGCTGGATCGTATGGCTCATCGTGGGAGCCGTGCTGGTAGTAATCGCAGTTGTTGTGGTGATTGTGCTGAAGAAGAAGAAATAATAGTCCGGTAGCGACAGACCGGAGACGGTCTGTCCACTACCATTAAAGGAAGGAGAGTTCTTATGCAAAAGCTTCAAGGCCGCTCTTGGCGGATACTGTGCATCGTACTGGTGATACTCCTACTTGGAACTAATCTGTTGGGATGTAACAATACTCCCACAAACAACGACGGCGGGGAGGGCACTGCCCCGAATGGCAAGGTTATCAACAACGGCGAGCCGGTGACGATCATTGTCAATTTGGGTGAGTACGCTCCGACCGATAACGAGATTGCAACCGAAAATGCGCCGAACGTGTTCAACTCCACGCGTGAGCTGATTGAGAAGTTCGAAGCCATGTATCCGAACGTTACCGTGCAGCTGGATACTTCTGCTCCCTCGGCGGCCGGCGACTACGTAGCAGGCATCAGCCAGTGGATGCTGCCTCGTTTGGCGGCGGGCACGCAGATGGATATTGCTACCAACTTAAGTGGTGCGGCACTCTTTGGCGACAATGATTGGTTTATGGATCTAAGTGAAGTCTTAGAGGAATCGAACGAATACATTGCGGAAGGGGAAAAGGGCCATGATAAATGGATTGAGCAATGGCCCTCTTACCTGTTTGACAGTACCAGTATTGTTAACACGAAGGGGCAGATTGTCGCCATTCCGTATACGTTGGATTGCGGTGCGCCGACGGCGTATTACTACAACAAGTCGATTTTCGCGGAACTGAATCTGGAAATTCCTAAAACGTGGGAGCAACTGATGACTGCCTGCGAGACCATCCGCAAAGCAGGTTATATTGCCTTTGCTCCTTATGGTATCAATACGAACATCGATCTGCAAAACTGGGATACGCAGTTTAGCTTAGGCCCGATTTATGGACAGTATAAATTGTCGGAGTTTGACTACAACGGTGATGGCCGACAGGATCAGATGGAACGTGTGCGTGCAGTCAAGGAAGGTATTTATAATCCTTTGACTAACGACTATGCAATGGACATCTGGAAACAGATCAAGCGCAAGTACAACGTGGAAACCAGCCCGATTTTGGAAGATGGTTGGGAGACCACCGACTACAGTGAGATGTGGGAACAGGGTAAGGTTGCTATGTGGGAAGATAAGATGAGCGCTCTGCCCACGATGATCAGCAATACGAATCTTTCTTTCGAGTTTGGTATGTTCCCGCCTCCGGTTATTTCCAACGATACCTACGATTACCTGCCTGAGGCGGTGCACACCGAGTCCGGTCCGAGACAACCGGGCGTGCAATCCTGCTGGGTGTTCTTGAAAAAATCGATGGAAGAAAAGCCTGCAGGCGTCAAGGAAGCGTGTATTGAATTTGTTAAGTTTATGACCACGTCGGAAAACTTGTCTGCTGTGGTTACCGAAAAGCGTGGAGCTGTTCTCGGCTCAACCTATGCCTGCAAGATTCCGTCCGAGCTGGGTGAGTGGATGAAGCAGTCCTTCCCAGTCTATCCCTCTACAACGGGATGGCTGACGGCCAACACCGCCGACTACCGCCAGCAGGGAAATAAACTGTTGGAGCAGTGGATTTATGGTGATATTAGCGATCAGGAATTTGCCAAGAAGCTGAACGAATATTCGCAGGCGGACGCAGATAAGATCATCGCCAATCAAGGATTAGATACAAGCGACTGGACGATTAAGGAGTAAGAGGTGATCTCATGAAAAAGAGAACCAAATGGTGGGTAATGTTAGCCATCGTGGTGCTCTTGCTGGCCGGGACGGTGTTCGATTATTTCCGTTCTAAGACGGTATCCATCGAGGTGGTCTCGATCAGTCCGGAAACGGTAGTGGCCGATTCCAGTATCCCGGTGGATATTACGCTCCGGGTGTCTAAACGCGGAAAACTGGCTGTTGGCGATGATATTGCCGCGTTGGTTGAGGGAAAAGGCAGTATGAGTGCCAATAAATCCCGTGTCGATGAAAACGGTCTGGTTACTTTCCGCTACTATCCCTATAACTACTTGGAAGGAATCAATGAGGCGGGGACGGTTACGCTGGTTTTTCGCGATATCTCCGATTCGGTGTTTATCGGAATACCTAAACGAATCCGTGTAGACCTGGATGTGGAAGAGCCGGAGAACCTCGGCGGAGATACGATGGATTCTCTGTTCGGCGAGTAAGGAGGATGTGCTGTGGGCAGTAAATTGAAAAAAGATTCTTTACTCTTTCGGATGTGGAAAGGACGAACGGCGTATCTGTTACTGGCGCCGCTGATTGTCGGTCTGTTGATTACCTCGTACTATCCGCCTCTCAGCGGTTTGTATCGTTCGTTTTTCGACTGGGACGTTATCAATGAACCGGTTTTTGTAGGATTGGATAACTTTACCGAGTTGTTTTCCGACAAAGTATTTATTGATTCCATTCCCACTATGTTCAAAATCGCCATTCCCCGCTTACTGATTTCGATATTTGTTCCGCTTATTATAGCAGAACTGATATTCGCGGTCAAAAGCAAAAAGATGCAGTACGCTTACCGTGTGATGGTGCTGCTGCCGATTGTTGCGCCGGGATTGGTATATACCCTGTTGTGGCAGAAGATCTATGACCCGCAGTTCGGCTTGCTGACCTCGCTTTTGCAGGGGATGAATATCGTGCCGGAAGGAACGGTCATTAACTGGCTGGGCAGTCAGGAGTTAGTTATCTTTTCTTTGATATTCAAGGGCTTTCCTTGGGTGGGCGGCACAGCGGTTTTGATTTATATGTCCGGTTTGATGAATATCAGTACCGAGGTTTTAGAAAGCAGTGTCTTAGATGGATGCTCCACGCTTCGTCGTATTTGGCATATTGATTTGCCGCTGCTGATGGGACAGATTAAGTATTTTCTGGTGTTCGGTCTTATCGGTTGCATCCAGGATTACAACGATCAGTTGATACTTACGAACGGCGGTCCGGGCTATACGACCAACGTGCCGAGCTACTATATGTACATCAAGGCGTTTACCGCCGGGCGTATGGGCTATGCCAGTGCAGTGGGCTTTGTGATGTTCATTGTCATCTTCTTACTGACCGTACTCGTTATGCGCAAAAAGAAAGGGGATGACTGATATGGTGCTCAAGAATTCCCAAAAATTGCACCGGCGGATCTCACAAGCCATTCTGCATATCGTCATCGCGGTACTGATGCTTTTGACGCTGTACCCACTGTTTAGCGCGGTATTCATTGGTTTGAAAAGCCAAGATGACTTTTTGCAAACGCCCTGGCTTCCCACCTTGCCGTTGTGGTTTACCAACTTCAAAACGGCATTCGAAGTCGTGGATGTGTATATGCTCAACACCGTTATTGTCGGTGCAGCGAGTGTGCTCGGTACGCTGGTGCTGGCCTCGCTCTCAGCCTACGTATTTTCGCGAATGCGTTTTCCGGGACGGCAAATCCTGTATTTTGCGGACATTGCCCTGATGATGGTGCCGGGTGTGCTGACGCTTGTGCCAAGTTATATGCTGTATAACGAACTGGGGCTGCTCGATAGCTATTGGGTGCTGATTATCCCCAATATCTTCGGCAGTTCCGTTGGTGCCATTTTCCTGTTCCGTACCTTCTTTGACGGTTTGCCTGAAAGTATTTTCGAAGCGGCACGTGTAGACGGCTGTTCTGAACTTCGGTGCTATTTCAGTATCTGTCTGCCGCTTTCCAAAGCGATTCTGGGCACACAGGCCATTTCACAGATTATTGGTATTTGGAACGACGTGGTATGGCCAAGCATTACCATAACTGACCCGGATATGTGGACGATATCCGCCGGTTTGTATCGTCAGTTTGCGGGGCAGTTTTCCAGCAATACGCCGGTGCAGTTTGCAGGCTATATCCTAGCCTCTTTGCCCTTGATCCTACTGTTTGTCTTTGCCAATCGTTACTATATTGAGGGTTTGTCCACGGCAGGATTGAAACTATAAATGAGGTGTTAGTCGTATGCCTTTTTCTGCACAATGGATATGGAAAAGTAAAGAGCCAAGAGTTTGTAAAGAGGCCCTTTATTTCCGCAAGAGCTTTACGATCAACAACATAGAAAAAACAGAAATTTGTGTATCCGCTGATAGCCGATATCGTCTTTACATTAATGGCATTTACATAGCTACCGGTCCGCAAAAGGGCGATCGGTTCCGCAAATACTACGATGTGTTGGACGTGACGGCGTATTTGCGCCCGGGCAGCAATACTGTGGCCGCTGAGGTACTGCATTACCCGAATGACTACAGGGGTGCCATGAACTTTCATACAGGCCCCATTTCGTTGGTCAACGGTTCACGCGGTGGCTTTTGGTTAGAGTGCACTGCTTGTCCGCAGATGAACACCAACACCGAATGGCTGTGCTGCGACAATGTCAGTCGCCGTTTTGTGGAGGCAAAGCAAAGTAAATATGCGGGCGATATGGAGGAGATTGACGGTGCGGCGGCGATGCCGTGCTGGTGTGATCCGAAAGCGCCGGAAGATGCCTTCTCTCCTTGCGTAGTGGTAGCCCCTCCGGATAATGCTCGTCTGGGCGGCGTTCTGTACGAATGGCAGCTGACGAAACGGGATATTCCCTTGTTGTACGAGCGCCAGATACAGCCGGTCGGTTGTTCCAAATCGGGTGGCGGTGCGGAGCTTCGTCCGTTGTTGGACAGGGCTGTTACCGTTCCGCCGCATTGTACAGCATTTGTGGATGTGGATATGGGTGAACTGGTCAACTCCTATGTGCGGTTGTCGATGGAAACATCGGCAGCCGGAGGGTGCGTAACTCTTTGTTACGGTGAGTGCTATCAGTTTCTCGGTCATGACGGCTTGCCGGTCAAGCGGGTGCGTGATGATGCCAACGGCGACATTTTCGGAGAAGAAGATACCTATTACATCGGACAAGGCGCACAGGCATATGAGCCTTTTGAGTTCCGTGTGTTCCGTTATCTTCGGCTGACGGTAAAAACTAAAGACGTGCCCGTCACACTGACGGGACTGTCATTTCGCCTGACCGGATATCCGCTGGAAAAAACCGGTGGATTGACTGCTGCCGATCCGACGGTGCAGCGGCTGTGGGATGTGAGTGTACGGACGCTCGAGCGTTGTATGCTGGATACTTATGTTGACTGCCCGTATTATGAACAAATGCAGTACACCATGGACACGCTGATTCAGGCGCAGTTGACCTATCCGCTGTCGGCAGACGACAGGTTGATCAGACGAGCGCTGTATGATTTTCACAGCACCCTGCGCCCCGATGGACTGATCGCAGGTAACGCACCTGCCGCATTTGATCAGCTTATTCCGGTGTTTGCGCTGTACTTTGTGGATCTGGTGGGCGATCATTATCGGTATTTCGGCGACGTTACGCTGGTACGGCAGTATTTGCCTACCATTATGCGGATATTAGACTATTTCGGTTCCCATACCGATCCGTCGGATGGTTTGGTCGGTGATGTCGGTTACTGGAACTTTGTAGATTGGGTTGACGCTTGGCGCGGCAATCATGGTTGTCCGCTTACCGGCGAGAATGATCGATTGTATATCTACAGTTTGGTGTATGCCTATGCTTTGCGGCGAGCCGTCGAACTGTTCTGCGCTGCCGGTATGGAGGCACAGTGCAAGCAGTATCTGCAACAATACCAACAACTGATCGATCGCGCCAAACAGTTGATCCGCGATCCGATGTGCGGCTATTACCGCACGCATAAAAACGAAGTGGTATTCAGCCAGCACGCACAGGTGTGGGCGGTGCTCAGTGGCTGTGCCGAAGGGGACGAAGCCAAACAGTTGATGCGTGCCTGTATGCAGGACAGCAATCTGTTGAAATGCTCCTACTCTATGCAGTTTTTCCTATTCCGTGCGTTGGAGTTGGCGGGTGTCTATGATGAGTTCCCTGAAAAGTGGGCGCCGTGGCGCCGTCTGCTGGAACAGCATGTGACCACCTGGCCGGAGGATTTTGTCAATCAGCGGAGCGACTGTCACGGATGGTCGGCAGTGCCGCTGTATGAGCTGGTGCACGTGGTGCTGGGCATCCGTCCCGACACGCCGGGCTTTGCGTCGCTGGTGATTGCCCCGCAGGATACTTCTTTGGGGAACATAAGCGGCAGCATTGCCACGCCGCGTGGTCTGATACACATTCGGCGCGAGGTGGCCGCCGATGGAAAGGTCACCTGTATTGTTCGGCTTCCGGTGCCGATTCCCACACGCGTAGTACTCCCGGATACTGAAGATAAGTTCTTCTGTCAGGAAGAAATTGTCTTTTCGTATTATAACCATTCAAAGAAAGGAAGATCGTAATGAAAAAGCAAGTCAAGCGCATTCTCGCCATCGTGGCAAGTCTGAGCCTGTTGATCGGACTGAACGTTGGCATCGGTCTGACCTCCCATGTGGAAGCCGGTACTGAAAACATCCCCAATGAATGGGAACCCCATAATTATGTAGCTGATGACGGACAGGGCACTCAGGTCGTTAGCACGATGACCGATAATGGAGATGGCTCCTTCACTATCTCCGGCAATCAGGTTAACGGCAACGGTCAGGGCATCGGTGTAACCAATACGGTGCCGATCGACCTGAAACAAGGCAGATTTTCCATCGACTTCTCGATTGACAAGTACGATGTGAATTCTTCCGACAAATGGTTCGGCTTATTCCTGTCGGATAAGGCGGCTATTACCAATGCAGCGAACGAATCGCCGGTATATCGTCACTGGGACAATGCCGGTGCTTATGACGCCGCGGAGGGTCGCGGATTCTTCCTGATGATGCGTCCCGAAGGCGACGGCGTTTTGCAATTGGATTACTACTACATGGGCGTCAACAGCGCCGGTGACTGGACTGTGGCCAACAATCCCTATGTCGGTATCGGCGGTGGTACCTATAGCAAGATCCGCCTTAACAGCGGTAATTACGAGGATATCCGCATTGAATTTATTATGAGATCCCACGAGCCCGGCTGGGACATCGTATTCAACAAAGGTGCTTACAGCCGCGTCGGTGACAATCGCGTCGATTCTCGTAACGAGATCAATCCCGGCCACAATATCGGCCAAATGTATTATCTGGAAAACGGCACTACTCCGAAGGGTATTTTCGAGTCCACTTCCCAGGCTTACGCCAAGCTGGTTGCCTACAATGCGGGCAATACCGATATGGCGTTTACTGTGAAGGCCTTCAATAACGACTGGACTCCCATCGATGCGGAAATTCCCACCGTAGAGGATTGGGGCCTGCACAACTATGTTGTCGGTGACGGCAATATGCTGTACAACTCCATGCAGGTTACTGCAGACGGTAAGGTTGAAGTATCCGGTTATCAGGCTGCCGGTTTTGGTGAGTGCGGTATTACCTATCTCAATCCTGTCAATCTGCACAACGGCTTCGAGATCGAATTCAGCCTGGATCAGTATCAGATTGACGGCGAGTACAACGAGTGGGACAGCGTGGACAGCTACATTGCGCTGCAGCTTTCCGATAAGGCGGCAGTCAGCTATCCCAACAATGTTAATGACGTCTACACCACGATGATCCCCAACGGCAGTCAGGATCCCGCCTATGGCGCCGGCTTTATGATGCTGATGCGTCCTATCGGCGAGGGCCGACTGAAAATTGCGGAGATTTTCTACAAGGGTGTTCGTTTCTCCGGCAATAACTTTGAGTATGTCAACTGTATGGATATGAACAATGGCGGTTGCTACGCCTTCATTCAGTTGAACGACAAAGACTATCAGAATATCAAGCTGTCTCTGATTCCTGCCGGCGACGGTGGTTTGCTCATCGTCTTTAACGACGGTCAGTATATTCGTGTGAACAACAACGGTGACATCCACCAGAACAGCACGGAGCCTGTTTCCTTCTCTCAGGGTGAGCGTATCGACGCTTACAACGAGATGAACCCCCACAACCATTTCGGCGATATCATGAAGTTCTTCTCGGATGAGCGTCCGGCGTATGTGAAGTTGGTATACCACCACGGTCTGCGCCGCGGTAATCCGTCTAAGCACAATCTGGATAGCGCAACGATTAAATTCACCATCAATTCCATCAATGGCGTACAGGCTTGCAAGCCTGCTGAGGTAATTACAGTGGACGACGGTATTTATGAAATCTTCCCGGATACTAAATTTGAACAGGGCTTCCGTGTATCCGGTTTGTCCTCCTTGCAGGAGGCCACCCAGCAGCCCTACTGGTTCAAGTACGGCAACGACGAGCTGATTCCCACCTGGAAGATCTGTCAGTGGGATTCCGGCGAGGATCTCCGCGATGAGAACCTGACTATGTTTATGGATCTCGGCGACGGCAAGTATGTTTATGAAAACTCCTCCAAAACCGTTACGGTTGATACGAAGGAGGGCTCTCTCGGCCTGAAATTGCTGTCCTCTCAAGTGTACGACGATGCTCGTAAAGAGGGCGAGAGCTGGCCGCACATCATGCTGGAGAACAGCTATTTCCTGGCTGCTTCCGAAAATCCCGGCGCGTTGTACGTTAACAATATGGATCATCTGCGTTTGCAGATCTCTCAGCAGTTGAGTTTTTATGAGGATCATATGGGCGAGGAGGCTGACCCCGGTCTGCACGCCGGCTCCTTCTATATGTATATTTACATCAAGGGCCTCAACGACTCCGGTCGTGTGGAGCAGCTGTGGTTCGGTATCCCGATGTTTGACAACCGCTACAACTATTGCCCCGAATACGGTGCAAAGGATAGCGGTAAGGAAGATGCTACCGGTCTGTTCATCTACAATGTGCCCGGCAAGGATATCACCACCATTACTTGGCACGATGAGGAAACCGGCGTGCCGGTTGGCAGCACCGATAACGAGTGGATGGATGTTGATATCGATCTGATTCCCTACATTGAGCGTGCACTGTCTCTGGCACAGGCTCAGGGCTACATGAAGGGCGTCCAGATGGAAAGCGTCTATGTGGATGGTATGAACCTCGGTTGGGAAATGCCCGGTACCTACGACGCCGAAATGATCATCAAGAATCTGAGCTTGAAATCTTACGTCAACTCCGATTATGAGGCTGCCAGTGGCACTTATCCCTTCTTCGTCGGCTCTATGAATGATGTGGAGAATGTGGCCGTGGATGAGGCGCTGCGTTTTGAGTTGGCCAAGAATATGATCGAGATGGACGGCTTCGACACCAGCGTGATGATGCTGCGCTCTATCAAGAAGACCGATGGTCTGGCCGCTCTGACTCCCGAAATGGGTAAGCTGGTGGCACTGTATGAGAACGGTTTGACCGTAAACGGTGACAACTATGAGTTCTCGCTGGATCAGGATATGACCGTTACCTATACGCCTTCGGCGGAACTGCTGGCAGCAGCCGAGTCGGCAGATAACCTGAAATTCTACAGCGTCTCCAAGAAGGGTGTTATGACCCCTCTGGAGGGCGAATATGCCGACGGTACGTTCACCTTCGCGCTGAGCAAGGTGGCGAGCATTGCCGTGGTGAATGCCAAGCCCGAGGCTCCTGTTGAGCCCGACGAGCCTGTCGATCCCGACGAGCCTGTCGATCCCGACCAGCCTGTCGATCCCGAGGATCCCGCTGATCCCGAGAGCCCCGCTACCGGCGATACGTTCCCGATGGCGACTCTGGCGCTGGCATTGCTGTCTGGCGTGGCGCTGTGCGTATTCTCCAGAAAAAAGCGTGCCGCTTAAATATTTCCTGATTTGACCTTACGCCCATATGCGTCATGTATATGGGCGTAAGCTCTATCCGAGGGAATAATTGACGGCGAAAACCGCCTGCGGTTAAACAAACGGTCGTTTCGCAAAGAAAGGTTAGGATGAGAACGATGAGAGATATACATTTAATCTGTAACGCCCATCTGGATCCTGTATGGCAGTGGGAATGGCAGGAGGGATTGGCGGAGGCATTATCCACGTTTCGCATTGCAGCGGATTTCTGCGAGCAGCAGGATGGCTTTGTGTTCAATCACAACGAGGCGGTGCTATATCAGTGGGTGGAGGAATATGAGCCGTCGTTGTTTGCTCGTATTCAGTCACTGGTACGGGAGGGACGCTGGCACATTATGGGCGGCTGGTACCTTCAACCGGATTGCAACATCCCGGGCGGTGAGTCGATTTGGAGGCAGATACTGGCAGGGCGCCGATACTTTTTGGAAAAGTTCGGAGTGTCGCCGACTATAGCCATGAACGTCGACAGCTTTGGCCATAGCCGGGGATTGGTTCAGCTGCTGAAAAAGACCGGCTACGACGGATATTTGGTAGGTCGCCCTGCGATTGATGCC
This sequence comes from Acutalibacteraceae bacterium, assembly GCA_045544815.1. GTDB lineage: Bacteria > Bacillota > Clostridia > Oscillospirales > Acutalibacteraceae > UBA5905. Next base: position 25,437 of record JAZPZT010000048.1, read on the forward strand.
TGCGGTGCACCCGGGGAAGAATTTCGCTGGGTTGGCTACGACGGCTCGGAGATTACGGTGCATCTGACCAATGTCGGTTACAATTCCTTTATCGGTCATGCGGCGGATAAAATACGGGATTACTGTGCCACTCATCCGGGCGATCAGCCGCTGATGATTTTGTGGGGCATTGGTGATCATGGCGGCGGTCCGTCCAAAGTCGATTTGCACGATCTGGACGTCCTCAAAGAGAAAATGGCGCAGGAGGGTACCGGTAATTTGATTCACAGCACGCCGGAAACTTACTTTGCTTTATTGGAGAAGAAACCTTTGCCGCACTATACCGGCGATCTAAATCCCTCTATGCCCGGATGCTATACCACACAGGTGTCCATTAAGCAGGCATACAGTCAGTTAGAAAGTCATCTGCTGATGACTGAAAAGATGGCGACGGCAGCACAACTGCAGGCAGGGCTTCCTGTTGACACGGAGACGCTCCGTCAGGCAGAGGAATGCCTACTGTTCCACAGTTTTCACGATATACTGCCGGGCACCTCAATCAAACGGGCGGAGACGGCCAGTCTGCGTGCAATGGGTGGTGCGCTGTCGATGTTGGATAAGATGTCGATGCGTTGTTTTGCTGCGCTGGCCAAAAACGTGCCTGCCCCGGAACAGGGTACGATTCCCATGCTGATTTACAATCCTCATCCACATCCGGTGGAGATGCCGCTTGTATGTGAATTCCATTTGGCGGATCAGAACCGGAGTGGCACGTTTACGACCTATCATGTCTATCAGGATGGCAAAGAGATCCCGATGCAGATGGAAAAAGAGGATAGCAACATCCCCATTGACTGGCGCAAGCGACTGACCGTACAGCCGACGCTGGCACCGTCCTCGCTGACCGTGCTGAACTTCCGACCTGAGATTTTGCCGCAAAAGCCGAAGTTGGAACAGCAAAGCGGGGAGGAGATCGTGCTGAACGCAAATGGTACTAAGCTGTCCGTGAGCACGGTTTCCGGTTGGATAACTTGCATAGAAACGGACGGACACGCCGCTTTGCGTGTGCCTGCCGGACAACTGATGGCGGTAAAGGATAACGAGGATTCTTGGATGATGACCACCGATCGGATGGCCGCTGATGGTGAGTTGTTCCGCATAGCGTCGCCGGAGGAGGCCGCACAGATCGCCGGTGTAAAACAACCTTTGGCGCCGGTACGAATTGTGGAACAGGGCCCGATCCGCACGATGGTGGAGGCGATCTTTGTGTATCGTAACTCCCACGCGATTGTTCGGTATTCACTGGACAGCAAGGGCGTAATGCGCGTATGGATGCGACTGTTTTGGGCGGAGAAGGATACCGCCGTCAAATGGTGCCTGCCTGCTGTATCTGAAGTTGCCGATTGTACGGTACAGGATATCTTTGGCGCCAAAACGCTCCGCTGTGACGGCAGCGAGGATGTGATGCAGCATTGGGTAGTATTCGGTGACGGTGAGCAGGCAGTTCGAGTCATCAACACTGGTGTGTATGGGTGCGATTACCAAAACGGCCAGCTTCGCATGACGCTACTGCGGTCGCCGGGCTATTGCGCACATCCCTTTGCGGATTATACGATCTTGCCGCAGGATCGCTGGTCGCCGCATACCGAGCAGGGTGAACGAGAATATTCGTTTGCGATTGCGGTTGGTGATCGTGCTGAGCTGCTGCGTACCGCTGAAAGGGATACGCTGATAGAAAATCAGCCGCCGATGGCGGTGCCGATGTTCACCGCCGGTAACGGCGAGGCGGCAGGAACACTGGTAGAGATGGATGACCCGTCGGTGGTGATGACCGCCTGCCGTCCGTTAGAAGACGGATGCGTATTGCATCTTTACCATGCTGCTGATGGGCAAGCGAAAACAATCGTGCGTGTTGCAGGAATGGAGACAACACTGAGCTTTAATGATTATGAGGTCAAGGTGATTAGCTGTGCCAACGGACGGATCACCGAATTAGACCTATTAGAAAAATAAAACCCTTTGTATAGAAGTAAATGGGTATATGTTAAGAGCCAAACGAGGTGAAAGAAATCTATCACTTCGAAAACGGTATGGGCAGGGTGATGCCTGCCCATACTGTGATGACATTCTCGTATCGGAATAAACACCCATTTATGTTCCGAGTGAACAAAATCACGCAAACACCGTAAGCGTGTTGATAGGTGTTGCGTGGTCGTATTCCTCCTTTTGTATAGGATGAACGCCGAGGCGGTCCTCGGCGTTCATCCTGTGGAGACAGTATAATGTGAAATAGAAAATAATGGCAACGCTCACAATGTGGTGTTGCTTTGAAATGTACGAGGTGAAAGGGATGTATCATTTAGCCATAGATATCGGCGCTTCCAGCGGACGGCATATTTTGGCCTGCGTGCAGGACGGCCGTCTGGTGTCGGAGGAAATCTATCGCTTCGAAAACGGTATGCTGGAGCAGGACGGCGCTCTCACTTGGGACGTTGTCCATCTGGTGCAGGAGGTAAAGAGCGGTATCGCCCGCTGTGCCGAGTTGGGCAAGATTCCTGCCACCATCGCCATCGATACCTGGGGCGTGGACTACGTCCTGCTGGACGAAAAAGGGCAGGAGATTCTCCCCGTGATGGCCTATCGTGACGGCCGCACCGAGGTGGGCGCCGCCGAGGTAGCCGCCATCCTCCCGCAGGAGGAATTGTACGCCCGTACGGGTATCCAAAAACAGAATTTCAACACCATCTATCAGCTCTGGTGCGATAAACAGAGCGGCAAACTGGACAAGGCGGCGCATTTTCTAATGATGCCCGACTATCTGTCCTACAAGCTGACAGGTGTGATGAAAAACGAATACACCAACGCCACCACCACCAATTTGGTGAATGCCGAGAGCAAGGAGTGGGACACCGTCCTGCTGGAGCGGTTGGGCATTCCTGCCCACCTCTTTTTGCCCCTGTCTCTGCCGGCCACGGCGGTGGGGGAGTTGACCCCCGAGGTGCAGGCGCAGGTGGGCTTTAACGCTATGGTGCTGCTGTGTCCCTCCCACGATACCGCCTCGGCGGTGGCGGCCATTCCGCTGGATGAGCACTGCGCCTACATATCTTCGGGTACGTGGAGCCTGATCGGCACCGAA
>JAZPZT010000049.1:0-12243 GCA_045544815.1 Acutalibacteraceae bacterium
GAACGTGGTTCCCGAGGCCCGCGAGGGCCTGAATCGTTTCAAGATGGAGGCCGCCAACGAGGTGGGCGTCAACCTGAAGCAGGGCTACAACGGTGACCTGACCTCCAAGCAGGCCGGTTCCATCGGCGGCCAGATGGTCAAGAAGATGGTGCAGGCTTACGAGCAGGGTCTGAAATAAGCACCGCAAGCAAAAGAAGCCCGAGGGTTTTCCTCGGGCTTCTTTTATGCGAAAAAATGTCAAAAACTTTCGTGAAAACTATTGACAAACGCGAAATTTGGGGTATAATAAATCCTGCTTGCAACAGCGAGCGCAATTTTGCGGAATTGTGTAAAGGTAGCACGAGAGTCTCTGAATCTCTTTGTCTAGGTTCGATTCCTAGTTCCGCAGCCAAAAAGAAAGACCACCCGACAGGGTGGTCTTTCTTTTTCGTTGAGAGTTAGCGGAGTCGAACCTCGAAATGCCGCAGGCATTTCTTAGGTTTTGCGCCGGTAGGGAGTGGGATAAGTAGTCATTTGGCGCAAAACCGAGGTTCTGATTCCGGATGGTTTGCACCAATCCGTTTCGGGCGGCAGATTGCGCCCCTACGGCGCCGATTTTGCTTGGTGGGTAGACTTTACAAAGGACGCTTTTTGTGTTAGGATACTCTTAGCGAAAGGCGGTGAGGATATGGCGGTTTTGAACGAAGGCGAAGTGCTGATCATGCGACCGAAAAAAGATCCTGATGCAGTTACGATTCAGGCCGTTTTGTGGCTATGTGTGATTGCGTTTGGCGCGTTGGCGGTGATCGAGAAAGAGCCGTGGGCGTTTTGGTGTTTGTGTGTTCCCGGTATCGTGGCATCGTTTTTATATGCGCTGTATCCCCGTGGCAGAAGAATCATTGTCAGCGAGGAAGGCATTGAGAGCGTGTCCTTCTTTGTGCTTCGTCGATTTGTGCCGTGGGAGCGAGTGGTATCCTATCGCGAGAAGAAGAAACAAGGCGAATATTACATCGATATGAATTGGAAGCGACAAATGATGGGAACGGACGAAAGCGGATGGTACGAGGATGCCTTTCGGCTGAAAGTGTCGGTTGCGTCGGGTTTGCCGCTATATGTGAGCAACGGTTACACCGAATATAAGCAGTTTAAGAAACTTCTGAAAGAAAAAGGTGTGCCTCGCATTAAGGGAAAGAAGAAATGAGAAAACGGACACCCAGTCGGGTGTCCGTTTTTGTTTTGCTTAGATTTTGGCGTCCCACAGGCCGCAGAAGCTGTCGATGGGGTCGGTGCCGCGGAAGGCGTCGGGTCCTGCCAGCAGGTTGTCCACCAGAGCGTCCAGCGTATGGGGCTTGCTGTCGTAGGCGTTGATGTAGGTGCGTACCATAGGGATATCCGCCAGCATGGTGGGGGCGTTGACGCTGATGGCCACCACAGGCAGCTCGAACACGTACCACGGGATCTCGCCGCCGCCCTTGGACATACCAAAGCTGGGGCGTCCGCTCATTACGTCGCACAGGGTGATGACCAGATCCTGACCGGCCTTGAAGTCCTCGATGGCGTTCTTGCCGGCGAAATACATATTGATACTGGGGCGCTCACCGGCGGCAATCTGCTTTTGCATCTTATCCAGCGGGCTTTCGTAAATGAAGGCGTCAAAGCCCTTGGCAATCAGGCGGTCACGCAGTGCCTCGGCGGCATTCTGGCCGCCGCCCATCATTATCTTAATCAGGGCGTCCATGGGACTGGGAGCGCCCTTGATGTAGACGATCATAATGCGCTTGTACTTCTCGGGGGAGAGAGGCAGCACGTCGGCGTCCTTGTACTTCACCAAGGTGATGGCGTCGCGGCTGATGGCCTCGGCTGTGGTCTTGGCCTCGTCAGAGCCCATCACCGCAGGGGCGGCAGGCACCAGCTCGGCCTTCTTGTGCAGACCCATCCGTGCCTTCAGACCCAGAATACGGGTCAGCGCCTCGGTCATACGGGCCTCGGAGATGGTGCCGTCTTGATAGGCGGCCAGCATGGTGGCAAAGTCCTCGTCGGGATCGTTGAAGAACAGGAACATATCGCAGCCTGCGTTGATGGCGGCAGGCAGCATTTCCTTACGGGTCATACGGTTGGTCATAGCCACCATATGGCTGGCGTCGGTGACCACCATTCCGTTAAAGCCCAGCTTGTCGCGCAGTAGGCCGGTCATAATCTCGGGGCAGAGGGTGGCAGGCAGCAGCTCGTCATCGGTGATGTCGGGGCGCACCTCGCGCATATACTCCCGCATCATAATGTGGCCGCCCATAATGGCGTCCAAATCGGCGTCGATCAGCGTCTTGTAGACGTGACCGTAGGTGGCCATCCACTCCTCCTCGCCAAAGGCGTTGAGGTTGTTGGAAATGTGGGCGTCGCGGAAATCCTGACCGTTGCCGGGGAAGTGCTTGGCGGCGCAGGCAAAGCCGTCGATGGTGTGGGCGCCCTCTAAGTACGCGCGGCTCATCTCGGCTACACGGGCAGGGTCGCTACCGAAGGCACGGGAGACGACCTCGGTGTTTTCCCAGTTATAGTGAATGTCGCAGACGGGGGCAAAAGCCATATTGCAACCCATGGCGGAGGCCTCGATGTTGGAGAGACGGCCTAAGGCGTGGGCGTAATCGGTTTTGCCCGTGGCACCAACCTTGATACCGGGGGCGATATAGGTGCCGTCGGAGGCGGCACCGGCGCCGCCGTTTTCGGTGTTGCCGGCGGTGGACAGCGGCACCTTGGCATATTTCTGCAGGGTGGCGTTTTGCATCTGCACCGCTACGGCAGGCATATTGTTGTAGCGGCAACCGCCCAGATGGTATTTCTCCATCAACTCCTTGAGGTATTCCTCTTTGATGTCGGCGGTGAGCTGGAAGAACAACTGGCCCACCTTTTCTTCATCGGACATAGCGGCGATGGTGCTTTCTACCCAGCCGATATCCTCGTCGGACAGGTAGTAAGGGCGTGCTTTCAAATCAACCATGGTTTTAACCTCCTAGATTAGTATAGAATTGAGTGATTTTTTCTTCTTGATAATGACCGGCGAAACGACCCTGCAACAGATGGGGGAGGGCGGTATCCACAAACTCCTGCCACGAGGTGGTCTCACGGCGCACCAGAATGGGGAAGTAGAAAACGCCGTTTTTCTCTGCGGCGGCCAAATCGCCGGGGGCATCGCCGCACATCAGCACGTGATTGGGCGCGTAGCCTTTTTTGAGCAGTTCGCCGATGCAATAGGCCTTGCTGCCGTCGTTTTGGGTCAGCACCACGTCGGTGTGGGGCAACAGACCGTGACGCTCCCACTCCTCCAGCACAGCGCCGCGATTGGCGCTGGACACGATGGCGATATCCGCATACGTATGGGCGTATGCCAGCGCCTCGCGCGCGCCCGCAAAGGGGCGAATGTCCGCGGCAGGGAGGGCGCGAATGGCGGTGTTGACGGCGTTGCTCCACGAAAGCGCCTTTTGGAAGATGGGGTGGGCGCCGGCGGCGATGAGGGACTCCAGAGCGCCGTTGGACAATTCGGGGGCGGTATCCGCCCAGTCGGTGAGGGCGGCAATGCCGTCGATGGGTGTGTATTGGGCATGAATCTCCGACAGCGCCTGCGCCAAGCCCTTGAAGCGGTTGATGCCACGGGTGAGGGTGTAGAGATTGATGTCGTTCCATCGGGCGAGAATGGCGTCGCGCCACGCCTCTAATCCCCACTCGGTCACCATACAGGGGCCGAAGCAGGTGACGTGCTTGATGTCCATGGTATCCATGGCACAGCCGTCGCTGTCCACGCAGATGAGATAGTCTTTGGTTTTAACAAAATCCGAAAGGGTGTTCATCCTGCACCGTCCTTTCTGTTCGATGAACCCATTATAGCACAAATCGATGACGATGAGAATAGTTGTTTTTCGGTATTAGGTGGACAATTTTATTCAGTAATTGGAAAAAGTGTTGTCCATCGTGGCGGTGGGAGGATAAGATTGCCTTGACTTTGGGCGGCTTTTGCGGTTTAATGGGAGTAAGGAAATCTGAAATGGGGGAGAGCTATGCGCTATTACATCGATTCCGCTTACGGCTGTGACCAAAACGATGGTTTGACGCCCGAAACGGCGTGGGAAACGCTGGAAAAGGTCAATGCCACCACCTTTTTGCCCGGTGACGAGATTTTGCTGAAAAAAGGCAGCATTTTCTTCGGTCAGTTGCACCCGTTGGGGGATGGCACGGCAGAAGCACCCATTCGCATCGCTACCTACGGCTGCGGCGAAAAACCGATTATCGATGGCGGTGGCAGCCACGGCACCCTCGCAGGCGATTTCGTGGACGGTGCGGCGGTACTGTTTTACAACCAAAATTACTGGGAAGTGGACGGGCTGGATATCACCAACTACAATCCCTACTATAAGCAGGTATTTGAACACGTGCTGGAGCCCCACAGTCACAGCGAATTCCGCAAATCGGCGGAGAATCGCTACCGTTACGGCGTGCTGATTCGTTGGCACAACTACGGCACGGGTCACCATATCCACATTAAGAATTGCTACATCCACGACGTCAACGCAGAGATGTCCCGTTTCTGCGGCGAGGGTGTGCTGGTGGTGTCCACCGGCACCGAGGGCGGCGTCCCCACCAACTTTGACGATATTCTCATCGAGAATAACGTCATCGCCGACATCGACCGCACCGGTATCTCGGTGTGGAGCGCCTGGGCGGAGGGAAGAGGCATTGAATACCACGGAGACCCGTATCAGTCCAACAACTTCTACCACACCACCGTCGGCCCGTGGCTGGGCAGCACCAACGTGGTGATTCGTGGTAACGAAATTTATCGTACCGCAGGCGACGGTATTCTGGTCAACTCCACCATCGGTACGCTGATTGAGTACAACTACGTGGAGCACTGCTGCTACGAGATGCGCATCGGCCCTAACGCGGCGGTGTGGCCTCATAACGCCGACGGTACCATCATGCAGTACAACGAGGTGTGCTATACCCACGGCGTGCAGGATGGACAGGCCTTTGATATCGACATCTCCTGCAACGATTCCACCATCCGCTACAATTACAGCCACCACAACGAGGGCGGATTCCTGTTGCTGATGTATAAGACTACCAACAACGACATTCATCACAACGTCAGTGTCTGTGACCGCAACGGCCTCATTTGGGTGCACGAAAATGACGGCGGTACCCGTATCCACGACAACTACTTCGATATGTGCATGGAGGGTGTGCAGGTATTCCGTGGTCCCTTCGACAGCGACGATTGGACGTTTAAGAATAACGCTTTTATCTGCCGCGAGGAAAATCGCCTTATCGATTGGCGCCCCCGTGCCAAGTATGCGGGAAACACCTATTGTAATATCGCCAACCTGCCGGAGGACAAGACGGCAAAGGTGATCAAAATGGGGGATGCACCTGTTCCGGAGTATCCTTACGGACGATAAAAAAAGAGAAAACAGTCTCGTAAGAGGCTGTTTTCTTTTCTTTTTATAAATGAATATATTGTTGACAAAAAAGTTGTCGCCTGCTATAATTTAAACTGTATGCGTGTGCGCTTTGCACACAAGAACGAAAAATCTCAATGGAAATGAGGATACGCTATGAAAGAATTGGATTTGCGCTCGTTTTTTCTGGTGCTGTTGCAGAGCCTGCGTCTGATCATCGCCGTGGCGGTGGCTATGGCCGTGGTGTTCGGCGTGGCAACCGGTCTGTTGACCGAGGATACCTATGCGGCACGTTGCTCGATGTACATCATGAACGTGTCTCAGCAGGACAACTCCACCGGTGTGAGTGCCAACGGCTTGGAGGCTTCGCAAAAGCTGGTTGACGAGTGCATCATTTTGATTAAATCTAACAATGTGATGGGTGAGGTAGCAGAGCAGCTCAACGCCCGTGGTTTCGACACTACGGTGGATGCCGTTCGCGCCAGCTTGGCCATGACCGCTGTGGAAGACACCGCTTTGTTGCGTATCACCTCGACTACCGGAGATCCCGAGCTGTCTCAGGCGGTCTGCGAAGAGTTGATGAAGTATGCGCCCTCCGTCGTGGACTACGCAATGCGCGGTCTGGTGACGCTGAACAAGATTGACGACGTGGCGGAGGCGACCAAAAACACTCCCATGGTGGCTCGTAACGCCATCTTAGGCGGCGTGTTCGGCCTGTTGCTCATTTGTGCTTTGATTCTGGTGCGTTACCTGATGGACAACACCATCAAGGACGAGAAGGACCTCAAGGACCGTTTCAACGTGAACGTGTTGGGCGTGGTTATGGACACCACCGGTAGCGTGGATAAGGCTACCGGCGGCTCCGGCAAGAAGACGGGAGGTAAGTAATTATGGCAGAAGAAATCAAGAGCGGAATCGTGGAATTGGGTGGCGAGGCTGCGGAAAGAACCGCTGCTGAGGCCAAGACCGCTGTGGCCGGCGAGAAAGCCAGCAAGCGCACCGTCTTCCAGGTGATGGAAGCCTATAAGATGATTCGTACCAACCTGTTGTTTGCGTTGGCGACCACCGAAAACCGTGTGGTGGTATTCTCCTCTGCGGAGCCCTCTGCCGGTAAATCTACTCTGAGTGCCAACCTGGCCATCGTCATGGCGCAGACCGGCGCTCGCGTGTTGCTGGTGGACGCCGATATGCGTAAGCCCTCTCAGCACCGCAACTTTAAAAAGACTCGTTCTACCGGCTTGTCTAAGGTGCTGGGTGGTTTGAGCACGCTGGACGAGTGCATTTATCCGAACGTGAAGCCTAACGTGGACCTGATCACCTCCGGCCCCACTCCTCCTAACCCCTCTGAGCTGCTGGGCTCTGTGCGTATGAAGGAGCTGCTGGAGGAATTGCAGGAGCGCTACGACTATATTTTCATCGATATGCCGCCTCTGTGTGTTGTGGCGGACGCTTTGGTGGTGGCTCCCAACGCTGCCGGTGTGGTGTTGGTGGCACGTCACAATCAGACTATGTACGAGGAGTTTGCTGAGGCGTTGGAGAAGGTGGAGACCAGTGGCGCGAAGCTGTTGGGTACCGTGCTGACCGATATGAAGGTGGGCACCGGTAACTACGGCCGCTATGGTCGCTATGGTCGCTACGAGAGACGCCGTTATTATCAGCGCTACGATTATGAGTATAGCAGCAGCAGTAAATAATTGGGTTACTACCGATTTTCACGCCCATTGCCTGCCGGATGTGGACGACGGCGCTGCCGACATTCAAACGGCGGTGGCGATGTTGCGCGCCAGTGCACAGCAGGGCGTGAAACGAGTGGTAGCCACGCCTCACTTTTATATTGGACAGCACTCGGGCTCGGAGTTTTTCAGCGAGCGGCAGAGAGCCTATGAGGATATCCGCCCGTACCTGGATGAAACGATGCCTGAGGTGGTGTTGGGTGCAGAGGTGCTCATTCGGGAGGGAATCTCTCGCTACGATTTAAGCCCGCTCTGCCTACAGGATACCAATATTTTACTGGTTGAGATGCCCTTTATGCGCCCGCCTATTTGGTTGTACGATGAATTGGAGAGAATTGTCAATCGACAGGGACTGATTTTGATGTACGCCCATCTGGACCGCTATTTACCGTGGTATTCCCACGGGGATTTCGATATGCTGATGGATATGCCAGATTCCATTATGCAGGTGAATGCGCATTCCATTGCGGATAAGAAGTATTTTGGTTCGCTATGTCGCCATCTGCCGATTACTCGGCGTATAGTGATCGGATCGGATATGCACAACATGGAGGATAGAGAACCTTGCATTGCGGCGGCGGTTAAGGTGCTGAGCAAAAATCGTATTGGCCGTGAATGGCTGGATAACGTGGCCTGGACGACCGAATTTTTGGAAACTCAAACAGATGATTCGGAGGGATTGCTGTGAGCAATAAGCAAACGAAATCCACGGTTGCAAACAAGTTTGCAACCTATCCGCGGCGCTTATTTTTGCTCTGGACCGATTTGTTGATCACCACGGCTTCTTTCTTTATCTCGTGGGCATGCTTTAACGAAGTGTTGATCAGTATGCCCGACTATTGGTGGATTTTTCTGTTGCTTACGTTAGCGTGTACGGGTGTGTTTTTGCTGGTGTTCGGTTGCTACGACAGTCTGTGGCGCTATCAGGAGAGTAAAGAGTATTTGATGCAGTTTTTTGCGCTGCTCAGCGCTCACGCCATGCTATACATCCTGGTTCTAGCGGTTCTGATGCCTCTGAATATGGAGTATCCGCAACGCTTACAGGTGTTGGTGTTCCTGATCTCTCTGGTGTCAATGTGGGTGATGCGTTTTGCGTATCGTTACATTCGACAGGCGATTCGTCTGCATAGACACCAGCAAGTGGCCAATGTTAAAGTCGCTATTGTAGGTGCCGGCGACGCCGGTGTTACCTTGGTGGATGAAATCCGTCGTGACCCCGACTGTCCATACAAGGTTGTATGTTTCTTCGATGACGACCCCGTCAAGCAGCGCGCCCACGTGCGAGGGCTGCCCGTATGGGGCTCACTGGACAGTATCGCAGAGAAGCTGAAGGATACCGACGTGTCCGAGATTATCGTAGCCATCCCTTCGCTGGACGACGAGCGCAATCGCGAGGTGTTACAGCAGTGCAGCCATACCTCTTGCCGCGTGCGTATTCTGCCCAGTATTTTCAGTCAGTTGCCCGCTGATTCCGGTAATTTGATGAGCAACGTCCGTGATGTGGAGCCGGAGGATTTGCTGGGTCGTGAGGCAGTCATCTTTAATAACAAGGAAGTATATGACTTCCTATCGGATAAGGTCGTGATGGTCACCGGCGGCGGTGGCTCCATCGGTTCGGAGTTGTGCCGCCAGATTGCGCAACACCATCCCCGTCGGCTGGTGGTTGTGGATATCTACGAGAACAACGCCTACGACCTACAGCAGGAGCTGTGGCAGAAGTTTGGCACCGAGCTGGATTTGTGCGTCGAGATTGCTTCCGTGCGCGATGCGGCGAAGGTGGATTTGCTGTTCCGTCGCTATCGTCCGGCCATCGTTTTCCATGCGGCGGCGCATAAGCACGTGCCGCTGATGGAGGATTGCCCTGAGGAAGCCATCAAGAACAACGTCTTTGGCACTTACAACGTGGCGGATGCCGCCGGACGTTACGGCGTGGAGAAGTTTGTTCTGATTTCCACGGACAAGGCGGTGAATCCCACCAACGTAATGGGCGCCAGCAAGAGACTGTGCGAGATGGTGGTGCAGAGTATGCACCACTATGAGAATACCACCTTTGCGGCGGTGCGTTTTGGCAACGTGCTCGGCTCTAATGGTTCGGTGATTCCGCTGTTTAAGCGTCAGTTGGCCGGCGGTGGCCCTTTAACCATCACCGATCGCCGTATCATTCGCTATTTTATGACCATTCCCGAGGCTTCTCAATTGGTGATGCAGGCGGGTGCGATAGCAGAGCGTTCGCAGGTGTTCGTGCTGGATATGGGTGAGCCGGTGAAGATCCTTACTCTGGCCGAAAATCTGGTGCGTATGGCCGGCCTTACGCCTTATGTGGACGTGGATATCATTGAGACGGGCTTGCGCCCCGGTGAAAAGTTGTACGAGGAATTGCTGATGAACGGTGATAACTTGACAGCTACGAAATATGAGAAAATCTTCGTTGAGGAGCAGGAGGTTATCTCCTGCGAGGAGATGAGTCGCAACCTGGAGCGCTTGCGTCAGGTATTGGAGACAGAGTCTGCGGCGGAGATCGTGCGCGTGATGCGTGAGATAGTGCCTACCTTCAAGACACCCGAAGAGGTGAACTCTCAGGTGGGCGTAGGAGAAACGCAAACGGTTTGATACTTCGTAACAGCGGCAGATGACACTCTGCCGCTGTTATTTTTTGGAGGAAGCTTATGATTCGTGCTGTGATATTTGATTTGGACGATACGCTGGTGGATTCTTGGTCTCGTTTTGACGGGGCAATGCTGCCTGTGTTGGATGAGGAAGGAATCGCCTACGATCGGGAGGAAATGATTGCCAAGATGCACCCGCAAGGCGTGCCACCTACCGCGGCGTTGTTTTGCACGATGGGAGTGCCCGGCACGGTGGAGGAAGTGACCCGTCGGCTGGAAGAAGGGATGTATCGGGAATATGCCCACAACATTCGCTTGCTTCCGGGGGCGGAGGCTTACCTATCCCACCTGCGTGAACAGGGCGTGCGACTGTTTGTGCTGACTGCCAGTCCCCACAGCATCACCGACCCGTGCTTGAAGAATAACGGCGTGTGGGATCGGTTTGAACAGGTGTGGACGGTGGAGGATTACGGTATGGGTAAATCCAATCCGGAACTGTTTGTGCGTGTGGTAGTGGATGTCGGATTGCCTGCAGATGAGATTTTGTATTACGACGACAATCCTGTAGCGGTGGTGAACGCCGCCGCAGCGGGTATGCAGGTATGCGGCATACTGTGTCCGCACACGCCGCAGAATGCGTCGAAGATACCGCAGGTGGCACAGCAATATATATCAACGTTTGAAGAGTTAATGTAAATATTGTTTGCATTTTAAATAGAAAACTGTTATATTAAATAGGTATAATACAAATAGGAGATGTTACAATGGAAGTGTTGCTGGAAAATCTTGCGTACGTTACGTGGCAACAGGTGGTTATGTGGCTCATCGGTGGCGTGCTGATTTATCTCGCCATCAAAAAGGAGATGGAGCCTACGCTGCTGTTGCCCATGGGCTTTGGCGCCATTTTGGTGAACCTACCCAATTCCGGTGCCAACCACGTCATCGATACGTTGTTTAAGTTCGGTATCAGCAATGAGTTCGGTGAACTGATGCCGTTGATTCTGTTTATCGGTATCGGTGCGATGATTGATTTCACGCCGTTGCTTACCAATCCCAAGTTGATGATTTTTGGTGCGGCGGCACAGTTCGGCATTTTCTTCACACTCTGTTTGGCTTCTTTGTGTGGCTTTGATCTTAAGGAAGCGGCCTCTATCGGCATCACCGGTGCCGCCGACGGTCCTACAGCCATTGCCGTGTCGATGGAGCTGGGTTCCAAATATGTGGGTGCCATCATGGTGGCGGCGTACTCCTATATGGCTCTGGTGCCGCTGGTACAGCCGCCGATCATTAAGCTGTGCACCACGAAAGCGGAGCGTAAGATCCGTATGGACAATTCCGCCGGTAAGCCTGTATCCCGCTTGACCAAGATTTTGTTCCCCATTGTGGTGACGGTGATCGTGGGCTTGGTGGCTCCCGATGCGGTGGCACTCATTGGCTTTTTGATGTTTGGCAACCTGATTCGTGAGTGCGGTGTGCTGAATTCTCTGTCCGAGACGGCACAGAAGGTGTTGGCTAACCTGATCACTTTGTTCTTGGGCATCACCATTGCCGCTCGTATGAAGGCGGAGGATTTTCTGCGGTGGGAAACGCTGCTCATCATCGGTTTGGGCTTGTTTGCTTTTATTTTCGACACCTTTGCCGGCGTGATGATCGCCAAGTTTATGAATATGTTCTCCAAAAAGAAGATCAATCCGATGATCGGTGCGGCCGGTATCTCTGCATTCCCTATGTCTGCCCGTGTGGTGCATAAGATGGGCTTGGAGGAGGACAACCAGAACTTCCTGTTGATGCATTCCATTGGTGTCAACGTGTCCGGTCAGATTGCATCGGTTATTGCCGGCGGTTTGATCCTGGCGTTGGTGGGCTAAAGGAGGGTTAATAAATGAATGTGGATTATTTGTTGCACGCTCTGCCAATTATGGGGTGGGGTATGACTGGTATTTTTGTGGTGACCGGTGTGATCATCGGCGTGGTGTATCTGCTTAAGTTGATTCCCGAAAAGCCCAATAAATAATTAAGTCTTAATGGGCAGCCTCTCCGTTCATCGGAGAGGCTGTTTTGCACATATTTTACAGCTTTCACGCCACTTTTCCGTGCAAAACAGAGAAGTGTGCAAAAAGCAGAAAAAACAGGAAAAAACTTTGAAAAAAGTGTTGACAAATGGATTTGTTAGTGGTATTATATGCAGGCTGTCACGGAGAACTGCACCGCAGGTCGCTGAGAGATAGCGAGAGGACCTTGAAAATTAAACAGTGTAAGACAAGAACGAAAACACACACAATACCCGTTAATTCTTACTCAGAATGAGAAGAATCCGGAAACAAGAAATTGTTTTCAAAAAAGACGCCAAAGAGCGTCATGAGTTACAAACTCAAAACATGATTAGTACAGCCGCGAGGTTGTGTTAATACCATTTTTGAGAGTTTGATCCTGGCTCAGGACGAACGCTGGCGGCGTGCCTAACACATGCAAGTCGAACGG
>JAZPZT010000050.1:0-43587 GCA_045544815.1 Acutalibacteraceae bacterium
GAGCTGATGGGACTGCAATGGGATGATCTAAACTTCCAAACGGGCGAGCTCCACATCGTCCGCCAGGCGTGTGCGGTGAACGGCAAGATCGAGATCTCCGTGCCGAAAACAAAAAGCTCCATCCGCACGGTGGTACTGCCGCCGTCCCTGGTGGAGGTGCTGAAAAAGTATAGGGAAACGGTCAATTCGCGGTGGATGTTCCCGTCACCGCAAAATCCCGACGTGCCTAGGTATCCCACGTCCGTTGGAGATATCCTGTCGATCTTACTCAAGCGAGCGGGATGCAAGCACGTGCGGTTCCACGATCTGCGCCACACCTTCGCAACCATGGCACTTGAAAACGGTATGGACGTGAAAACGTTGTCGGCAACGATAGGCCATGTCTCGGCGGCGACCACGCTTGATATCTACAGCCATATGACCGACACGATGCAGATGCAGGCGGCGGTGAGCATTGACCGCAAAATCGGCGGCACAAACGCGCAGATGCCAGCGGTAGAGCAAACACTCGCGGAAAGCACAAACTCGCCCGTAAACGCCCCGTGTGCGCCCACAGAGCCGCATCCCGAGCCAGTACCGAGAAAGATCCGCAAATCCGGCACGGGATGCCTGTATCAGATAAACGACAACCTCTGGGAAGGCAGCTTCTTCCCACGACTGCCCGGCGGCAAACGAAAGAAATTCAACGTCTACGCCGAAACGAAAGAGCAATGCGAAATCAAACTCGCCGAGATGATTGAACGGGTGAAAGCAGAGATCGCGGAAGAAAAAGCAAAACTAAAAGAGGGCGCCGACTAAGGCGCCCTCAAAAATTGGTTTGCAGTAAACAAAGAAAAAATAATTTCGGTCAGAATTATATTTTGGTCTCTTTAGGAAGTATTTTAAGATGGATCATATGGGCAAGGTTTTCTTTTAAAATAGCTCTTGTTTTGGCTTCGAAATCAAGCAGCGATTGTGGTTTAGTGTGTTCATCAAAAGCTACATCACTACAAAGGCCCATATCATCCCATCTTTTAGGGTTGTCCCTTTTTAATTCTAAAGCAGAGAATATATTGCCGGATCCCGAAGCAATAGACTCAATGTCACTCAGGTCGGTGATGTAGATGTTCGATTTTATATATGTCGCTTCTTCTGAATCATTATCAATTCCTAAATCTTGGAATACTTTTGTTAAAATTTTTGATTTAAAAATGAAAGCATTTTCAAATACAACAACTATTCCAAACACTTTTGTTTCGTTAATGGTTGTAGCAGAAGAAAACGGATAAAACCTTCCATCAAGAAAATCTTTGATTCGATTATATATTTGACGAACATTTTTGGCATATTGTTTTATATTTTGCTCTAAGTCTGTTTCGTTAAAATTCCTGAGCGAAAGCTTTGGTGTAGATAATTTAGAATCAATAAAACAAAACATTTCACCATCTTTGACCATAACATCAGGAGCATCGATGGTTTGACGACCTATCTTATATTGAATTTCAGGAACAACCTCTTCATATATGTTTTCGTCATTAAGAATGTGTTCAATATATGATTGCGCAACAAATTTCCCAATGTCTTCGCGAAGCCTATCATTACCATTGGTGACTCTTGTAATTAATGATTCGCAAATAGCATCAATAATTAGATAAGGAACAGGCATAAAAATATTATCGTTGAATTCGATAAAAGGATATGGATATAAGTAGTTGAAGCCATAAACTACATTATTGATATCCCCAGCGTTTTTCTCGGTTTGCCTTGCGATATAATCCTCCCGAGTAATAGATAGTAGTTTTATTGCATCAAAATGCTTCATGCTGATATAGCGAAAAATGTTTGATGAATTTCCCTTTAGGCTTGCAGAAAAATAAATTAGAATTGCAAGTTCCATAAAGTAATCATAAGAAAGACCTTTATAATTATCCCCAAAAACCTGTGGCATATCTATTTTATCATTTTTAAATGACCAAAAGTAGTCATATCGATACAATCGGTTTAATGCATATTTTTGTGGTTTAAATTGTACCATTCCGCAAGCTCTGAAAAAATCGTTTGCAAATTCAGGTGTGTTGATTTCCGCTTCAAGTTTTGGAGGCAAAAAATTTCTGATGGTTGTTATGATTTTGTAAAACTCTTTGTTGTTATTTGCTCTAAAAGATTTTGTAGGATTATTACCCGTAGATAGAATTGCTAATTGTGCAAAAGCTTCGATTTCCCACGGCATAACCGTATTACTTGTTTGGTCAGGGAAAAGCACTAAATGATCATAATGCATTAATTGTTGTGCGCATGATTGGGCAACCAACATTTTTTCAAGGAATGTATATTTTGTAAGAGTTTTTAAAACGCTCTCCATTTTGCTTCTTTTACACATAGTATTCTCCCTGTAAAAACTTTAGTTTTAATAAAAAACTCCTTTTAAGCATTACTACAAAAAAGGAGTTTTGGTCCGAGTGACAGGGATCGAACCTGCGGCCTGATGGTCCCAAACCACCCGCGCTCCCAGCTGCGCCACACCCGGATATCTATTCAATTTTTCTTGTTTTTGCGTGGAAGTGGGACAAACTGTGGTCAAACTCAAAATCCACGCTTTTTTGAGTTTCCTGAAAGTGCCGAAAGTCCGCACCGTTAAAGGCTTTTCGGGACTTTTGCTTTTTTACGGCAATTTGTGCTAGGCACGCTCCCAAAGCAAGCGCGCTACCAACTGCGCCACACCTCGCTGTAAAATGTTGCTAAGAATTTACGTTTATCCAACCATAATGCTTTGGTCGCCCTCTTGCGGTGCCCGAAATGCGCCTGCTCGCTGTTCGCTTCGCCGCATTTCGACCGCGGCGCCAAAATCGCCCTCCCTGCATCCGCCGCAGGCGGCGGTCGGGCTCTTTGCCCAAAGCAAGCGCGCTACTAACTGCGCCACACCTCGCTGTATGGTTGGGAGAATGGGCGCCGCCCATTCTCAAAGGGCGGCAACGAAAATATGACACGCACAAGGTGTGAGCCGCCCTGCGCCACACCTCGATATGTATCGCATTGTACTACACTTTCGCCGTAAAGTCAAGGGAAGCCTGTCGGATTTTCGGGTGTTTCGGAAACCTTCCCTTCGGCGGTTTCGAAAACCGCTGTTTTGCTCCGCAAAATTGGAAAACGTCGCGCTCGTTTTGTGCCCGACGGGTGCGTGGCACGGCGGTCGTCGCCGCGTCCTTCGATAGCTTTCGGCCGCTCATCGGGTGCACCGTTTTGGCGGTAACTACCACCGCCGCGACACCAAATCGCCGGCGGCTCCGCCCTCTTTTTCGCAGAAAGCGCTCGCGGTGGCGGCCATGCTTTAGACGCGAGATACGCGCGAACGAATTAACAATATTTACCAGCGCTCACCCGTCTTTTTTGTTACATTCAATGTCCGAATTGTTATATTCAGAACATCAACATGATGATAGTATAGAATTAAGCTAATATTCCTAAAGAACACGAGGCAGGGGTGTAGGATTTTGTATAAATTGTCGACAAAACAAGATGCCTGTTACTGGATCTGGAGCCATATCGGTCCGACACAGCAACCGGAACACGTGCTGTTTCGCCGTGTGGTGTTTTACGATACCGTTCCCGAGAGTGTCGTTTTGCACGTTACGGCAGATACGCACTACCTGCTGAAAATCAACGGGCAAACGGTATGCCGCGGTCCGGCCAAGAGCCAGCGCTATCGCTATTACGACACGATAGATATTGCTCCGTTTCTGAAAAAAGGGAAGAATGTACTTATTGCTGAGGTGAGCCATTACGTATGCGACCCGTTCAAGGCCAACGCTTTTGAGGCAGGACCGGTGAATATGCCCACCAAGCCGCAGGGCGGCCTGCTGATTTTCGGCGATGCGGATTGGGAGACCAACGACCGCTACGAGTGCCACCAAATGCAGGCTTACCGCTTCGTGCCGCTATCGGAGGCGTATATGTACCTGGCCTTTGGCGAAGAATTGGATGCTCGCCTGTTACCGGACGGACTGGACGGCGCACCGAGCGCAGATTGGCACGGGGTGGAGCAGTTGGAGGCCAATGACGGCTACCGCTTGGGCGGACTGGCCAACGTGTGGGAGTTGTCCCCTCGCACGATTCCACATCCTTTTGAAAAAGCGCGTCCGTATGCCGGTGTGGCACGCGCCGCCGGCAATTTTGCCGATGCGGCACGGTTGCTCACCCGGGACGGCGTTACCTTGTCGGCAGGCACGGATACGTGGGTGGAGCTGGACGCCGGAGCAAACGTCACCGCCTACCCGGTGCTGGAGACCGACGGCGGAGCGGGCAGCCGCGTGGAATTGCTGTATGCAGAGAGCTACGGCACCTTCAAGGACGGGGTGTTTGTTAAAGAAGATCGTGCGGATTATCAAACGCCGGGGCAAGAGCTGGTCGGCTTGACGGATACGTACGTCGCAGGGGACGGACACTATCGCTATCAGCCTTTCGATTACAAGGCTTTCCGTTTTCTGCGCCTGCATATTCAAGTGGGGGATACGCCGTTGCGTATACGGGTGCCGGATCTGGTGAGAACGGGCTATCCGTTGCCGGTGACCACCAACTTTACCTGTATGAGCGACGAGGATCGCGCCATTTGGGACGTGAGCTTTCGCACGGCGCAGAATTGTATGTACGACAGCTTTATGGATTGTCCCCATTACGAGCGTATGCAGTATTTGATGGATGCCTGCCTGCAGATGCAGTTCAGCGGTGCGGTGTCCAATGACGATCGCCTGATTCGAAAAACCATTACGGATATCGGCGATCAGCAGTTGCCCGACGGCCTGTTCCCTTGTAATGTGCCGTCCAATATCCGGCAGATTATGCCGGCTTTTTCGCTGTACTTCGTCTTTATGCTGAAGCAGTATTACGATCGCTTTGGCAAAATGGATCTTGTCGAGCAATATTTTGCCGCTATGGAGCAGACACTGCGGTTTTTTGAGCAGCATTTGAACGACCAGTTGTTGGTATGCAACACGGGATATTGGCAGTTTATCGACTGGGCGACGGAATGGGAACGCGGCGTTCCCATTCGTTATGCCGCAGAGCCAAACGGCATACTGACCTTTGTATTCGTATATGCGTTGCGCGAGGCGGCCGAGCTGTGTCGTGCATTGGGATACGGGGACGTGGCGGCGCGCCACGCACAACTGGCAGACCGCATCAGCGCATCGGTAAACGAGGTGCTGTTTGACTGCGAGACGGGGCTGTACAACGACACCGTTACCCGAAACGACAAAAGCCAGCACGCCCAGGTGTGGGCAGTGCTGGCCGGTATTGCCAAAGGTGAGCAGGCGTGGCGGGTGATGAACAAATGCATAGAGGAGCCGGGCCTGACGCAGATTTCTTTTTGTATGGAATACTATATGTTCCGCGCATTGGAAAAGGTCGGCGCGTATAGCCGCTCTTGTGAGCGATGGGACCTGTGGCGGAATATGTTGGCGCAGAATATGACCACGTGGCCGGAGGATCCGGTCACCTGCCGCAGTGAGTGCCATGCCTGGAGCGCCGTTCCGTTGTACGAATATACGGCGTGCGGACTGGGCCTGACGCCGGCGGCTCCGGGTTTTGCCAAACTGCGGGTCAGCCCCAAGATGCTGTGGTTGGAACAGTTTGGCGGGCAAATCGAAACGCCGATGGGACAGGTTGCCATCGAGTGGAAGGTAGAGGGGCAGAGCCTGTCCGTGACGCTGACACTGGAGCAGCCGATGACCGTGGTGTGGGATCTCCCCGACTTTACCGCCGAGGAGAGATTGGAGGGAACAGTGCAACGCCGTTTCCCCCTTACGGGTCATCATCGTCATGCATCGTGAGATGGCGATTGCGGTACTCCTTCGGGGTACAGTGGACCGTCCGTCGGAATTGCTCACAGAAATAGGACGGATTGCTGAATCCTACCTCGGTGGCGATGTTCGTGATGGTCATATTGGTGGAGGTCAGCAGGTTGCGGGCCAGGGCGATGCGTTGTAGCAGGACGTACTGTGAAATCGAAACGCCCACCATTTGCTTAAATCGGCGCGTGATTTGGCGTGTGCTGAAGTGTGTCAGCACGGACAACTGCTCCAGCGAGATTTCCTCCTGAAAATGCCGATCCAGGTACGCGAGCAGTTGGGAGACCAATCCTCTGTCCGTGGAGGATAGGCTCGCGGCCCGATTCTGATTTTCCCGATACAGAAGGGTTAGTATCTCCGCAAAGAACAACAGTACCATCGTACTGCAGCCGACTTCTCGGTCGGCGGATTCCGATTCGATTCGTTCCACCAAATCGCATACGCGATTCAGGGTTTCGTCCGACAGACGCAGAAGAGTGGGGTTTTGGTGGAAAATGTTCGCCATACTTTCCACGAATTCACAGAGATCCATACGGTCCTCGTCATAGGCGTCGACCTTTTGCAGGATCGTCCAATTGAAGAGGATGTTGATGATGCTGATGGATTCGTCCGGCAGGAACGTGTAGGCGTGGCTTTGCCCCGGCAGCACGGTGCAAACGTCACCCCGCGACACCGGAATGGTGATCTCGTCGCCGTTCGTTGTGTGCAACACCTGCGTGCTGCTGCCGGATAGGATGATGGCTATCTCAATGAAATCGTGCCGGTGCGTCTGCACGGGGTGGCTCAGATTGTGCTGTCGACGGATGATGCGCACGGGTATAGGCATTACGTCCATACCATGTTCGTGGGCGGAGAATAACGCAGATTCAACGTAACTCATACTTAGTTCCACCTTTCAGTGGTATTATAGCAAACCCATTTGTGGCAAGTCAACCCATTTTAAAGGAGATGAAAACGCATGAAACGTAAACGTACCGGTTTCGAAAAGCGGCGTGCTCGATCGGGATTTCTGTTTGTGCTGCCGTTTGTGATCGGTTTATTGCTGTTTTTTATCAAACCTTTGTGTGACACCATTTGGTACAGTTTTGCCAACTTGTCCGTAAACTATGAAACCGGTTTTCAGACGACCTTTCAAGGGTTGCGCTATTATCGTGAAATGCTGACGGATCAGCCGGACTTCTTGCTGAATCTGCAGGCGGTACTGACAGAGGTGCTGTATCGCGTTCCGATGGTGATTATTTTCAGCACCTTTGCGGCGGTGATGCTCAATCGACAATTCGTGGGGCGCGGCTTTTTTCGGGCGGTGTTCTTTCTGCCGGTTATCATTATGTCCGGTGCGATGATCTCCGTGCTGTCGGCGGATACCGTCTCCTCCTCGGTGATGGGCGACAGCTCCGGCGGCAACGCCGTCCTCAATATGACGGTGTTACAGGAGATTCTCTCGGCGTTGCCCATCGGCTCCTCCATCGTCAGCTTTCTCACCACGGCGGTGAACAGTCTGGTGGATATCAGCTGGTATTCGGGCGTGCAGGTGCTGTTGATTCTGGCCGGTTTACAAAACATTCCCGCATCGCTGTACGAGGCGGCGAAAATCGAGGGCGCCAATGCCTGGTCGTGTTTTTGGAAAATCACCTTTCCGGGCTGCAGACCGATGCTATTTATCACGGTGGTGTACACGATTATTGACTATTTCACCTCCAGCAACAACGTGATGATCAAACTGATTCGTGACGAAGCGTTTTCCAACTTCAAATATTCCTATGCCTCGGCGCTGTCGGTTGGTTACAGCTTGGTCATTTTGCTGATTGTGGGGGCGATTTTGTTGCTGTTTGGCCGCAGCTTCGTCTCCAGCTCCCAGGAATGAGGTGAGACCTATGAAATTACCGCAAAAAATAGCCGATCACCGCTTTTTTCGATACGATCGCAAAATGCAGTTGCGTTTTGCCGGCACCGGCGCGGTGAAGGTGTTGCTTCAGATTCTGATTTATCTGTACTTATTCGGTGTCGCTTACGTAATCTGTTCACCGGTGCTGTATATGCTCAGTATGGCGTTTCGCCCCGGCGAGCAGGTCAACGACCCCAACGTCGTGTGGATTCCCACCAAGCTGACGTTGGACAATCTCATAAACGTTTGGAACAATCTGGATTACAAAACCCTGCTGACGAACACCGTTTTGTTCAGCGGCGTTTCCACCATCTTGACGGTGGCGTCCTGCTGTATGATCGGATACGGGTTTGCGCGGTTTAAGTTCCGCGGACGCACGCTGTTGTTCGTGATGTTGATTGTGATGCTCATCATTCCGGCAGAGATTGTATCCATCCCCAATTATTTGCTGTTTTCCGACTTTGATCCGCTGGGTGTGATCGGCTTGATCAACTCCATAGCCGGTACCGACCTGCGTATCAACATTTTTGACAATCTAATGAACACGTATCTCCCGGCGGCCACCGGTGTCGGCTTGCGCAGCGGCCTGTACATACTCATTTTTATGCAGTTTTTCCGCGGCCTGCCCAAAGAGATTGAGGAGGCGGCATACGTGGACGGCTGCAGCGCCTGGTCCACGCTGTGGCGGGTGATGCTCCCCAACGCCAAGCCGGCGCTCATCACCGTGTTTTTGTTCTCGTTGGTGTGGTATTGGAACGATACCACTTTGTCCACGCTGTATTACGACCAGTTTCACACGGTATCCACCGAATTGCTCACCATTGGCGATTCCATTCGTCAGTTCGTGCAAGTGATCACCTACAGCGATATGGTGACGTGGGTACAATGCGGCGTATTCATCTCCCTGACGCCCTTGATTTTGCTGTATGTATTCTTCCAGCGTCATTTTGTGGAGAGTATCGTCACCACCGGTTTGGTGGGCTAATCGTTTCAGGCCCTGATTTGCTATTAAAGCAATTAAAGTAGATTCATATTTATAAAGGAGGCAACCCATGAAAAAGATTATCACCTGCGTAATGTCCCTTGCGCTGTTGATGAGCTTGTGCGTAATGCCGGCCACAGCAGCCAACGCCGTTCCGGCCGCAACCGATTGGTTTGCGTGCCAAGATCTCGCCGCTCCCACCCACTCGGTGGTGACCGCTAAGAACGGTCGTATCATCGTAGAGAGCGTGGATAAGGGCTCCGCGATGCCCGGTGCCGGTGCGGTATGGTATACCCAGCCCATCGATTTTGACAACTTTGAGGTTTCGTTCTCGCTGGACAAGTATACGAAGTGCCGCGACCAGTATTTCGGCATCTACTTCGTGAATGGCGGTACCAGTATGCAGACCGGCATCAACGATACCCCTGATCCCAGCTTCGTCCATTTGCTGCGTCCCACCGATTTGGCCACCGTGATTGGCACCGGTGAAGGCGTGCTGTATAACTACGACGTGGATCGCGATATGATTCGTGTCGGCAAGTCTTCCTTTACTCCCGGCCAGTGGCTGGAGGGAGAGATGGACGCCTCCTGGACCAACGTGGTCTACTCGGTGCGTAAGCGCGCCGACGCCGGCTACGACGTGCTGATCAACGGTAAGGTAGTCAACGCCGCGGAGCAGAACAAGTGGGAGTTTATCGACAAGATTGAGGCTAAAACCGGATGCACCGATTGGTACGTCGGCTTCTCCTTCAAAGACGGCGACTATGGCGCCTGCAAGTACACCATCAAGACCATCAACGGTCAGTCGGCGGTGGATCCGTCGGTGGAGGGCTACATTCAGAACTCGCTTCTGCCCAACGGCGGCAAGTGGGTCGCGGTTGGCGGTAAACTGGGCCAGTACGTGAGCGGCGGCAGCACGACCGACACCACCACGACGGGCAAAGAGCCCTCGGCCACGGTGGGACAGGATACCACCACCACAGTGGTCAGTGGAGACACCACGACTGCCACCGGCGGTGAAGAAAACACCACCACTACGAGTGAGAACGTCACTCCCTCCGCTACCCCCTCCACCAACGCACCGCAGGGCGATGTGCCCACCGACACCCAGACGCAGGCTCCTGTAAGTATGCTGTGGGTCGGTATCGCCATCGGCGCCGGTATCATTGGCGTTATTTGTGCCGGTGTGTGCGTTTATTTGTTGGTCATTCGTCCGAGACGAAAAAATAAATAAAAAAGGAGAGATCAGTATGAGAAAACCCCTAGCCGTGACCAGCGCTTTGGCCGTGTTGTTGGTCATGTTGTTTTCCGTGGCATTTCTAACGATTGCATCTGCAGAAGCAGACGTCAGTGGTTGGACGTTTAGCAGTGCCGACGTTACTGCTAACGAGGATGGTACCATCAACATCCCCACCAACCAGTCTGCCGTACTCAATCAGTACTTCAACCCGAATGATGCCAATCTGGACGTATCTGTCAAGATGGCGATCCCCTTTGCAAATACCTCCCAGTTCGTATCGGTTATCCTGACCAAGGATCCTGCCGATCTCGGTCTGGACAGTGCCAATACGGTTGCCCATCGCTTCTGTCTGGATGGCGATAAGTATGCTCTGAATCATACTTGGCTGGGTAATACCGCGGTCGGTCTGTATGCCGGTGGCTATATTCCCTTCGCCAACGGCAATCTGACTATCCGTATTAAGAACGACAACGGTATCGTGCGTCTGTACATGGATGACGTGTGCATCTTCTCCGGCGTCGATCACGCCCCGATCTATTCCGACGCCGTGAAGGCGCTGGGTGGTTTCTACCTGGGTATCGCGGTCAGTTCTTTCGACGGCCCGATCACCGCGCAGATCCTGGAAGTCAACGGTAAAAACCCGACGGCTCCCAAGGCGTATGCGGCTACCGATTGGATTGTTGGCGGCGAAAACAACGTCACCGTGAACAAGGACGGTACCGCCAACGTGGCACAGGGTAGCTCCATTGTGCTCAAGGAGTACATCAATCCCAACGATGCCAACCTGGACGTTTCCGTCAAGATGGCCATTCCCTTTGCCAACACCTCCCAGTTTGTATCGGTTATCCTGACCAAGGATCCTGCCGATCTCGGTCTGGATAGTGCCAACACGGTTGCCCATCGCTTTGCCTTGGATGGCGACAAATATGCTCTGAATCATTCTTGGCTGGGTGCTACCGCAGTCGGTCTGTATGCCGGCGGCTATATTCCTTTCGCCAACGGCGAGCTGACCGTTCGTATTAAGAACGACAACGGTATCGTGCGTCTGTACATGGACGACGTGTGCATCTTCTCCGGTGTCGATCACGCTCCCATCTACTCCGACGCTGTCAAGGCGCTGGGCGGTGCCTATCTGGGTGTCGTTGTCAGCTCTTTCGACGGCCCCGTCTCTGCACAGATTTTGGAAGTCAACGGCAAGAATCCCACCGGCGTGCAGCCTGAGCCCGACGTGCCTGACGAGCCCCCCATCGTGGATGAAACCGATGGCGAGTATAGCGCGGCCGACTGGATCATCGGCGGTGAAAAGAACGTCACCGTGAACGAGGACGGTACCGCCAACGTGGCACAGGGCTCTTCCGCGGTGCTGAATCGCTTGATTGATGTGAACGCCGAGGGTCTGGACGTGTCCTTCAAGATGGCCATTCCCTTTGCCAACACCTCCCAGTTCGTATCGGTTATCCTGACCAAGGATCCTGCCGATCTCGGTCTGGATAGTGCCAACACGGTTGCCCATCGTTTTGCCTTGGATGGCGACAAATATGCTCTGAATCATACTGGGCTGGGTAATACCGCAGTCGGTCTGTATGCCGGAGGCTATATTCCTTTCGCCAACGGCGAGTTGACCGTCCGTATTAAGAACGACAATGGTATCGTGCGCCTGTATATGGACGACGTGTGCATCTTCTCCGGTGTCGATCACGCTCCCATCTACTCCGACGCTGTCAAGGCGCTGCGTGGCGCTTATCTGGGTGTCGTTGTCAGCTCTTTCGACGGCCCGATCACCGCACAGATTCTGGAAGTCAACGGCAAGAATCCCACCGGCGTGCAGCCTGAGCCCGATGTGCCCGACGTGCCCGATGTGCCCGACGTGCCCGACGTGCCCGACGTGCCTGACGAGCCTGACGTGCCTGACGAGCCTCCCATCGTGGATGAAACCGACGGCGAATACACCGTGGAAGACTGGATTATCAGCAATGCGGGCGTCAAACTGAATAACGACGGCACCATCAGCGCTTCGGTGGATGGCACGGCGGTGCTGGATCGTCTGATCGATCTGAACGCTGAGGATCTGGATGTATCTGTCAAGATGGCGATTCCCTTTGCCAACACCAACCAGTTTGTATCGGTCATTCTGACCAAGGATCCTGCCGATCTCGGCCTGGACAGTGCCAACACCGTCGCCCATCGCTTTGCCTTGGAGGGCGACAAATATGCTCTGAATCATACTTGGCTGGGTGCCACCGCTGTTCCTTCTTATGCCGGCGGCTACATTCCCTTTGAGAACGGCGAGCTGACCGTCCGCATTAAGAACGACAACGGTATCGTGCGCCTGTATATGGACGACGTGTGCATCTTCTCCGGTGAGGAGCACGCTCCCATCTACTCCGACGCTGTCAAGGCGCTGCGCGGCGCTTATCTGGGTATCGTGGTCACCTCCTTCGACGGCCCGATTACGGCCGAGATTCTGGAAGTGAACGGCAAGAAGCCCACGGATAAGACTCCTCCTCCTCCGAAGGAGCCCGCCACGAAGGATGCGTGGAAGAACACCGGCGCCCTCTTCAACGAGGATGGCTCCATCTCTTTGGGCAACGGCGGCTTTGCCTCGCTGGACCGCATCATCGATATGAACGATCCGGACCTGGATCTGAAGTGGGTCGTTAACTTGAACGATCTTCCCCACGTGGAGAATGCGGATATTGCGAACTTCTGCTTCTACTTCTACAATCCGTTGAGCGCCACTGCTCCGGCATTCGATGAGTCCGGTGCTTCGGAATACTATCGCGCACGCTTCTTTATCGACGATATGGATGTGCTCATCTATTCTGAGGCGCTCCGCGGCAGCGAAATCGATCTGCAGTGGGGTCAAACGACCCTGTTCGATTACTTCATGTGGGAAGGCGACTACGACGTGGAGTTCCACCTTTACAACGATAACGGCCTGCTCCGCCTGACCGCTAACGGCAAGCAGATCGTTCCGGACGATGCCTGTATGAAGAATCATTCCGACTATCTGAAGCAGTGCGGCGAAGTGTACTTTGGTATGTCGGTCGCCGGCAACGCCAAGGTGGCTTTGAAGAGCTTCGACGGCGTGGCGGCGTATGACGGCGTCGACCCCGATGAGCCCGCCGACCCCGATGAGCCCGCCGATCCCGACGAGCCCGCCGATCCCGACGAGCCTGCTAAACCCGACGAGCCTGTCAAACCCGACAGCCCTGCCACCGGTGATATGAGTGTGGCCACCGTTTTCGCCGTTCTGGCACTGGCCGTTGCGGCAGCAGTAGGTTGTGTTCTTTTCGCAAGAAAAGAGAGAAAAGCCTGATGAAGCGCTTGCGTATTCTGATTCGTTTCATTGTAGTTATTTGTTTCCTGTTGACGCCGGCGGCGGTAGCCGCCGGCTCTGTGGGAGGCTCTCCGGATTGGAGTGACGTGAGTATGACCACAAAAACGCTTAAGCCGATTGGCAGAGCTGTGTTTGAACAGGAGAGCATCACTTTAGAGTGGGGTATGACCGGCTTTGAGTTTGCTTTCAAAGGAACGGCAGCGCGTGTGATGCTCACTTCCGACGATCGGGACGATACCTATTGCACCCACGTGGCGGTGTACGTTAACGGCAAACGCACTGAAAAGATTCGTGTCAAAAACGGATCGGATTGGTATACGTTAGCCGAGGGGTTGGATGCGACCGCGAGCACCACCATCCGAGTGGTCAAGCTGAACGAGGCAATGCTATCCACCTGCTGGGTGGACGGTTTGCAAATCGACGGCACGCTGCTCCTCCGTCCGGCGGATAAACCGCTGAAAATGGAGGTCATCGGTGACTCCATCTCTGCGGCGTTTGGACTGCTCAGCCCTACGCTGACCTCCGAAGGTGAGGATGCGGCGTATACCTACGGCAGTTTGATTGCAGAGCAGTTGGATATGGATTTGTCCACCGTGGCCGCCAGCGGCTACGGAGTGTATATGAACAACGGTGGCACCACCGGCGAGGTGATGACCCATCTCTACGATATGGCGCAACCGGTGCTGAACAAGCGGGTACAATGGGATCACAATTCGTTCCATCCGGATTTGATTTTGGTGGGTTTGGGAACCAACGATATGGCGGCCAACGCCCCTGCCGATCAGGTGGCGGCGGCGGTGCGCGCCTTTATCCGTCGCCTAAAAGCGCTCCATCCCGACGCACAGATACTGTGGGTTTTCGGCTTGATGGGTGTTGGAGGGTTGTCCGACCCCATCCGAGAGGCCGTACAGGCGGAGGATGACGGCAGTGGTACCATTCGCTACGAAGAATTGCCGAATCAAACGACCTACGGCGGCGGCACCGGCGCGGCTGGTCACCCCAACCGCCGTTCGCATTACCGCACGATGGAGTATCTGCTCCCCATAGTGAGAGAGATGCTTGGCGTATCGGACCAATCCAATACGACCACCGCCACCACGACGACAACAACCACCACCGTGTCGCACACCACCCGCGAAACGGCCGCTGCGACTACGACCGACGAGGGTGGCACGACCACCACTGCGGCGGAGGAGGGTGGCACGACCACCACTGCGGATGACGCAGACGTCACCACCACCGCAGACCGTGACAGCGCCACGAACACCACGGTCGGGACGACACCCACCGCTGCCGCACCCACCGTAACGGACACCCCATCCGGTGGTTCGCTCGGATGGCTGGCCGCCGTCATCGCGGCCGCTGGGCTGCTGCTGGCAGGGGGAGCCGCGTGGCTGATTTGGCGCAATAAAAAGAAAGAATAACGTCCACGGCGGGGCGCACCCGCCCCGCCGTACCGGATACATCTCGAGGTGATAACGATGTTACACACTTACATTCAGACTGATGAAAACGGGATTCCGCGTCTATACATCAACGGCAAAAAAGAGGCACCGGTTATTTTCTACGGCTGTACGCTGTTTGAACAGCGCTTGGGCGTTGTGGATAAAGAGTTTAAGCTGGCGGCTGAGGTGGGTATCCACCTGTATTCCGTTATCTTGAAGATGGGTTGTATGCCCGAAGAGCGGCAGGAAAGCATTGATAAGATGTGCCGCTATATGGATATGATTCTAAAGCACGACCCGGAGGCAAAGGTGCTGGTTCGTGCTAACGTTTCCCAGTATGGCAGAAGCGCCCGCATCTGGGAAGACATCCATCCCGGTGATTCCGTCCGCTTTGAGATGGACGCCGACCTGGATGAAAGCAATATGCAGGATTTTGACCAGCGAATGACCTCGGTGTTCTCGGAGGATTGGCGAAAGGAAGCGGAAGAAGCCCTGCGGCTATTCGCCCGCTATTTCTACAATCACCCCGTATACTCGGATCATTTTCTTGGTTATCATTTGGGCGGAAACGAGTCGGACGAGTGGTTCCATTTTGCCTACCGCGAGGTGGGAAACGACGTGAGTCCGGCCGCGCAACGATATTTCCGCCGCTTTGTGTTTGAAAAATACCGAGGCGACGAGCAGGCACTGCGTCAGGCATGGGGAGACGATACCATCACCTTCGATCAGGTGGTGATTCCCTCTCCGCTGCCCGGCAACACCCCCGCCAGCAAGCCGTATCCTCATTTCTATTATAAAACGGCCGCCGAGCAGAAATACGTGGATTTCAACGAAATGACCAACGTGCGCGTGGCCGATCTCATTCGCGGCTTTGCTGCCATTGTCAAAGAGGAGACCCACCGCAATACGTTGGTGATGTGTTTCTACGGATACATATTCGAATTGTGCGGTGCTCCGCAGTCGGGACATATGGCGTTTCAGTCTCTGCTGGATTGCCCGGACATCGACGGCTTTGCCAGCCCCTGCGGATATTGGGATCGCGACATCGGCGGCACCGGTCAATATATGACTGTGATCGATTCGGTGGCCGCCCACGGCAAAATGTGGTTTGTGGAGAACGATATCCGCACCTTCCTGCGGTATCGCCGTGAGCCGGATCAGCCCCGCAAGCTGGAGGGTGTATTCTACGGTATCTTCTCCTTCACCGATCTGTACGAGGTGTGGCGCCGCGAGGCCGGCACGCAAATGGTGCGCGGCTGTGCCTCCTGGTATATGGACCTGGCCGGCGAGGGCTGGTTCTACCACCCGGATTTCTGGGAGGAGATCAAAGCACTGGAAGAGCTGTATCGTGCCACGCTGGATATCACCACCCCCTATAAGCCGGAGCTGGCGGTGGTGGTTGACCCCGAGGATACCTATCACGTGTCCAATGTGCGTGGTACGCTGGGTAATACGATGTTTAACGTGCGTACCCAGTGCTATCGTTTGGGCGTGTCCTGTGGCTTCTACACCACCAAGGACTGGCTGGATGGAAAAGCGGACAGTGCTAAAATGGTCTTGTTGTTCAACCCGTCCGGCTTGACCGGTGATCGGCAGGCGCAGGCGGTGGAGAAGATCCGCCGTGCGGGGCAGACAACCATGTTTATGTATGGATTCGGCAAGATGTCCGAGGAGGAGATTCGGACGCTGACCGGTATGACCATACGGGAACAGTGCGCGGACAGTCCCTTGACCACCCATATGCAGTATTGCAACGAATGGGATGGCTTTGAGAACACCTCCGGCGGCTGTGGGGCAGAGGTGAACCCTCGTTTCCACGTGACCGAGGGTGCCACCGCCGTCTGGGGACACTACAGTGATGACGAGAACAAGGTGTCCTATGCGGTGCACGAGCAGGATGGCTGGCGCACGGTGTTTTTCGGCGGCTTTGAAACCAGCATCGACCTGCTGAATCGGGTGACCCGTATCGCCGGGTTGTTCCAATACGGATATGTAGGCGAATACGTTCTGCCCGGCGCCCAGCTGTACGTGACCCACAGCAGCTTCCCCGGTGAAAAGACGGTGTATTTTCCGCAGGTGTGCGACGTGTACGACTACTTTGAAGACCGTTGGTATTTGGGCGTGGACCATATTACCAAAACGTTGGACGTGGGAAAAACCAATCTGTATTTCCACGGCACGCGTGCAGAGATCGAAAGTTGGAATCTGCCGCGGTGGACCCGCGAATTCCTGTAACTAAAACTAAAGGAGAAAAAGCGATGAAACGATGGATGAGTTTGTTGGTAGCCATGCTGTTTGTGCTGAGTATGTCCGGCGGCTTGGTGGGCTGCGTATCGGGCGGTGACGACGATCCTTTCGGCGCCGCAAAAGGTAAGGATTTGACGATCGTGTCCTTCAACGATATCGGCCTCGACGTGGAGGGCAACAGCTTTTACGAGGCAGCCAGGCACTATGAGGAGACCACCGGCGGCAAGGTGCATTTCCGTCGATATAGCCCCAGTTTGTTTATCACCAAGATGATCACCCTGATCGGATCCGGTAAATCTCCCGATCTGGTCTACTGCCGTTGGGCAGAGATGCCCAAGCTGGCGGCGATGGATATCCTCCAGCCGGTAGATCAATACATATCCACCGAGGAGACCAACTTCCCCCAAATCGCAGAGGGATACTGTTTCCAAGGCGAGCACTATGCCCTGCGCATTGAGCAGGTGCTGCCGTATATGATGTGGTACAACAAGAGTATCCTTCAGGAATACGGTTGTGACGATCCCTACACCGTGTGGAAAAACAACCCGGAGGATTGGGATTGGGAGAAGTTTGAGGAGATTGCCGTTGCCTGCACCGATGATCGTAACCGAGACGGCGTTACCGATCTGTGGGGCTTTGCCGGTATGCCTTATTTTGACTCTTCCAACGCTGTCAAGTGGGTTCTCACCGACGGTAACAGCGCTAAGGTCAACTGGAAGAGCAAGGAATCTCTGGAGGCTTTCGATTTTCTGCAGCGTCTGCGCTTTGATCTGGAAGTGGCCTGTCCCAACAACGAGTATGGCACGACCAATTTCAAGACCGGCGACGTGGCGATGACGCTGGGCTTCTACGAGTTCTTCTACGAGAACGCCCGCGATATGGACCCCGAAACCGTCGGCTTGGTTCCTATGCCTCAGGGCCCCAGCTTTGACGGTACCTATTCCTGCCAGACCAATATTCTCGGCATTGCCGAGGGTGCCTCCAACCCGGAGGGCGCCGCCCTGTTTGCCAAATATATGAACGAGCAGGACAAGGCGAATTACAGCGACGAAGATACCGTTCCGCTGGGCAGCCGTCACGAGCAGGAGAGAATCCTGACAGAGGAAATGCTGGAGGTGGCGCGTTTCACCCGTAAACACGCGACTGTTTCCATGACCTACGGCTGGGGAGACTGGGAGCAGCAGTCCAATGCCGTGTGGCTCAACCTCTTCTGGGAAAAGAAAGACGTGGTGTCCACGTTGGATTCGCTGGAACCGATTATTCAGGCGGCCATCAACGAAACGTTGAATTTCCAAATGCCGGAGGTCAAGGATTTCGAGCCGCAACCTGCCGCCACCTTCGAAAACAATAATATGTCTTACGTAACCTTCGATGGGACCGGAGTGCAAAACGGAGCGATTACCTCTGAGGCCGGTAACGTCATCGAGGGACAGGCGTCGCTGATGATGACCGGCACCGGCGATAACTGTGTGGTGATGCGTACCGACCCCAATAAGTTGAGTATCCCCACCTACCACGAGTATAAAGTCACCTTCGACTGGTCGGTGCTGGATTCGGTGGACAAGATGATGGGCTGTGACTTCTACGCCACCTTCCGTCCCTTGTCGGCTGTCAACTCGACCATCAGTCAGATGGGCAACACCTCCTTCGGCGGCGTGGCCGGCGATTTCGGCACGCTGGAAATGACGGTGTCCCTGACCGGTAACGTCAACGATTACGTGCTGGTCATTGTGAATGGTATCAATGGTGGTACCGTTGTCATCGACTCTTTGAATATTGAAGAAGTGAAATAAGCAAGACCCTTCCCGGTGGATACCGCCTGAGCGGTATCCACCGGGCCAACTAATACCTGTTGTGACGGTCTCCCTTTTTCTGTACGGGGAGATTGCTCTATGGAATAAGTACAGTCTGTGAATGGGAAAACAACGCCGCCGTTGCGTGCGGCGATACACTCGCCGTCATCGGCGCGGATATAGATTAAAGCAACCCCCTGTTGAGGGAGAAGGAGCGTGTATCATGCGTATTTGGAAAAAGGTTTTGTGTCTGTTGATGAGCGTGCTGATGCTGTTTGCGTTGGTTGCCTGTGGGGATACCAACGGTCCGAGTGACGGCAATTCCACCACGACAGGGTCGAACGCTTCCTCCACGGCGAGCTCTACCACCAACGGGCAGAGCGGCACGAGTGGCACCTCGTCCAGCGGCTCGGGTACCACGGACAAGCCGAATCAGGCGGGCGCCATCGTGCCGGCGGGTTACGGCACCGACGTATGGAAGCCTTTCGGCACGCCCGACTTCTATGAAGAAGAGCCGATGACCACCAACGCCAAGGTGTTTCCCAACTCTTACGTGGAGACCAAAAACGGACGCACCCGTATGTATATTGATGGGAAAGAAACCGCGCCCATTATGTACTTTGGTGCTTTTCAGACGGCGGGACAGGTGTCTCAGGTGATGGATACCATCGGCCATATGATGGAGACCGGCAACAATTACGTTTACGTGGACGTGAATATCAACGTATCCAACGTAGCTCTTCGTTACGCCAGCATCAAGACGCTGTTAGAGGACGTGCTGTTCGAGTATCCCGACGCGTATCTGTTGGTGCGGTATACGCCCTGGGCGAGCGCCGCGTTCTACGGCGGAGACCCTGCCACCGACAACATCACGTTTAAGGACGGCAGCCAGCCCGGTCAGGCCTCTCTGGCTTCGGATGTGTACATCAAGGGCGCCGTGGAGCAAACGCGCGAGATGATCGCTTATTTGTCCCAGTATCCCGAGGTGGCCAACCGTATCGTGGGTTACATTCCGCTGGTATACGAGACCGGCGAATGGTTTAGCCGAAACTATTGGGACGGTCCCGTGGACTATTGCCAGGCCAGCGTCAACAAGTTCCGCGAGTGGCTGAAATACCGCTACGGCAACGATGTGGACGCGTTGCGTCAGGCATGGGGCAATTCCTCCGTGTCCTTTGAGACCGCCACCATCCCCGACCGAATCCCCGGCTTTAATCGCGGTAACAATGGCTTTGATACCGGCGATTTGTATCAGCTGGAGAGCCGAAACCGTCCTGCCGTGGACTATTTGCTGTATTTGGGTGATATCACGGTCAACCGAATGGAGCAGTTTGCGCGTGCGGTTAAGATGGAAACGGGTGACCGCAGTTTGT
This sequence comes from Acutalibacteraceae bacterium, assembly GCA_045544815.1. Classification (GTDB taxonomy): domain Bacteria; phylum Bacillota; class Clostridia; order Oscillospirales; family Acutalibacteraceae; genus UBA5905. The sequence goes on from JAZPZT010000050.1 coordinate 20,128, forward strand.
TCGTGGCGTTTTACGGATACCACACGGAGCTGTTCAGCCCTGCTTCGCAGCATTTTAATGTGACGCAGCTGCTGAACAACGAGGATATCGATATGCTGGGCTCTCCGGTAAACTATGAAAACCGCAACGAAGGCGGCACCGGCGTATCGATGACCTTTGCCAACTCGATCAACTCCAACAACAAAATCTGGATGGACGAAAGCGACTATCGCTCTCCCTTTACCTACAAAAAGGAGAATATGTCTATCACCGGCGATCTGCGTTACATCAAGACCGCAAAGGGACTGTACGAGGTTCAGCGCCGTGAGATGGGCCGCTTGATGGTAGAGGGCTCCGGCACTTGGTGGGCGGATATCGGTTCGGAGGGCTGGTTTAACGATCGGCAATTCTGGGAAACCCAAAAAGAACTCAGCGACCTATACGTCAAGTACAATAAGATAGCGAAGGGCGATCAATATGACGTCGCCTTTGTGATGGACGAGAGCTCTGCCGCACTGGCCGGCTCGCCGTGGACCACGTATATGAGCCTGCTCCGTGGCGGTCGACACGTTATGGCTACCAGTGGTATCAATTACAGTATGTATCTGATGGAGGACCTGCTGGCCGGTAAGGTGTCGGCGGATCTGGTGGTGATGCTCAACTGCGGCACTCTGTCCGCAGACGAGCAAAAGAAACTGGAGGCACAGGTACACAAGGATGGGCGCACGGTTATGTGGATGACCGGCTTCGGTGAATTGACCGACGCGCAGATTCAGGCGCTGACCGGTATGACTTTTACCCGAATCGAGCCCTCCTACGACCTGTCCCTGACGTTGTGCCCCAACGCCGCTGCCAACTTTAACGGCAACGCGGTTGTAAAATCGAAAATGCTGTCGCCGATTTATAAAGCGACTTCTACGGACGTGAACGTTCTGGGCACCTTCAGCGACGGCACGCCGGGTATGGTGAGCAAAAAGGTGGGCAACTCCACCCAGATTTTCTGCGCCAGCGATACGCTGACCATTCCACTGCTGCAGAGCGTTGCCAAGATGGCGGGGGTGAACGTGTTCTTGTCCACCGGCGACGTCTATTTCGGCAACGACAGCCTGGCGGTGATTCACGCCAAGTCGGCTTCCTCCAAGACCATCACCCTATCCCAAAAGAGTGATGTGTACTGCTATTTCAGCAACAAGTGGTATTTGGGCGTGACCGAGGTGACGATTCCCATGGAAGCGGAAACCACCGAATACTTCTTTATCGGCGATCAGAAAGAAATCCGGGCAGCCGGTATCGGCTGACGTCGCCCTTTCAGCGTCTCTCCCGCAGGGGAGCGCGCAAGACGCGTATACCAACAGGGCGCAATAGTGACAGAGATGTTCCCGGTCAAGATTGACCATGCGGCAGGAGTCCGCAGAGAATGGAGAGTACTATGAAACGCATATGTTGTATCCTTTGTGTGTTGGCCCTGCTGGTCAGTATGTCCGCAGTGGCCGCCCCGACGATCGTCGCGGAGGAATCGGCCGTTGTGTCGGACGTCGTGCTGACGACCGAAGACACAACCGCTCCGCCTTCGTATTTCGTTTATAAAACGGATCTGGCGAAAAAGACGGTTGCGGCCGCAACGGACCGTCGCTTGACGGTGGTGGACAGCCTGACGGCTGAGGACGCGGTGGTCTACGAGGAGAAGGACGCCCTTTTACTGGATGAAATGGGGGAGACGGCAACCTGGACGATTGCGGTGTCACAGCCGACCGTGTATGAGATTACATTGCTGTACCGTTTGTACGGAGAACAGCGGGCGGAAACGACGGTGGGTCTGCTGTTGGATGGGACGCTGCCCTATATCGAGGCCAACCAACTGCAATTGGAAAGCGTGTGGCATAACAAGGATTTTACCATCACGACCGATGAAAAGGGCGACCACATTCGCCCGACTCAGGTGCAGGACCGCACGTGGCACGCCATGACACTGCAGGACGTTTACGGCGATGCGGTACAGCTGTATCTGGACGCCGGCGAGCACACCCTTTCCATCCGCAACGAGGATTACGGCCTGTATGTCAGCGAGGTGTTCCTGCGCGCGCCGTCCGAGCCGCCTGCTTACGAAGAATACGCGCAAGGCGTTACGTCCGAAGGCAGCTATTTTCAGTTGTACGAGGGAGAAGACGCGCCTTACAAATCGGATTCGATGCTCTATCCGATTTACGATCGTTCCTCTCCGGTCACCCAACCCTATTCCGTGAAGAACGTTCTGTTGAACACCATCGGCGGTGGCAACTGGGCTACGGCCGGACAGTGGATCGAGTGGGAAGTGGAAGTGCCTGCCGATGGCTGGTATACGATTGGTATGCGGGTGCGGCAGAATGTTTCCCGCGGTCTGTTTAGCTACCGCAACATCACCATCGACGGGAGCTATCCCTTTGCCGATTGTAAGGAGTACGCCTTTGCGTACGATTCGCAATGGCAGGTGGTGGAGCTGGGCGGTGAGCATCCATATCAGGTGTATTTGACCGCCGGACCGCACACCGTGCGTATGCAGGCGACTGCCGGCCCGATGGAGTACGTTCACGGCCGTCTCAGCCAGTGCCTTACCGAGCTGAATACGCTGTACCGTAAGATTATTATGATTACCAGTACCACGCCCGACCCATTGCGTAATTATTCGCTGGAGAAAGAGATGCCGGGTTTGACGACCACCCTGTTGAATCTGTCCAGCGTTCTGCGGGATGAGGTGGAGCGTGTGGAACAGACCACCGGCATCAGTGGCTCGGAGTTGTCCGCGCTGATTCAGTTTGCCGACCTGCTGGAACGTATGTCCGAATCGCCGGACACCATCCCCAAGCGCTTGTCGGTGTTTAAGTCCAACGTCAGTACGTTGGCGCAGATTCTCACCTCGCTGATTCGTTCGCCGTTAGAGGTGGATTATCTGTACGTGGCGCAAGGGGACTATGAAAAGCCGCGCGCCAATGCCTCCTTCTGGCAAATGCTCAAGCACGTATTCGTCCAGTTTATCTACTCCTTCCTTGGTGATTATTCCAGCACGATTGTCACCGGCGACGGCGAGACGGAGCCGCTGGACGTGTGGATTATGATGGGTCGCGATCAAGCGCAGATTGTCAAGAATATGATTCAGGACGAGTTCACGCCAAAAACGGGGTTGTACGCCAATTTGTCCGTGGTCAACCTCAATTTGTCCCAAGCGATTATGGCCGGAGAGGGACCGGACGTGGTGATCGGCACCGGTGACTCGATTGAGTTGGGTGTGCGTGGCGCCGTTTTGCCGTTGGAGGAGATGGATGGCTTTGACGAGGTCATTGCTCAGTTCCGCCCCGGTAGTGTGAACAACCACACCTACAACGGCCATACCTACGCCATCCCCGAAACGCAGGATTTTATGGTGCTCTTCGTGCGCACCGATATTTTTGATGAATTAGGGTTGGAGATTCCCCAGACGTGGGATGAAATGCGCGCCTGCATCCGCAAGCTCGTGCAGGAGAATCTGGAGGTAGGACTGCCCAGCAGTTTGCTGTCAACATTGCTGTTGCAGAATGGGTTGTCTTACTTTGACGATGAGCTGAATTTCGTATTGGACGGCGGCGAGGAAATCGCGATTTACGAAGAGTTTATCTCCTACTATCGGGAGTATAACTGCGAAGCGTATTACGACGCCGTTAACCGTTTCCGCACCGGCGAGATGCCGATACTTCTCGCGGCTTTTTCCGGTGCCAACGCTCTGTCTATTCAAGCGCCTGAGATTCGAAATCTGTGGACGATGGCCCCCATTCCCGGCACGATCCGCATACAAGAGGACGGCACGACAGTGATTGACCGTTCCGTTGAGATGACCGGCGCCTGCAATATCATTACCCGCAACACCAAGAATGCGGAAAACGCGTGGGAGTTTTTGAAGTGGTGGTCCTCGGAGGAGAGCCAGACCCGATTCGCCAACGAACTGGAAATGCAGATGGGCGAATCGGCGCGCTACAGCACCGCCAATCTGGCGGCGTTTGACAATCTGTCCTGGCCTATGGATTTGAAGAAGATCATTTTGGAGCAGGGCAGTTGGGGAAAGGTGTTGCCCCAGCCTCCCGGCAACTACATTCTGGCGCGCAATCTGAACAATATGTTCGTAACGCTTTACAACAGCAATAGCAACGTCCGCAAAGTCGTACAGGAATATACGGCCGACGTGAATAAGGAACTGTTACGTAAGCGGCAGGAGTTTGCGGATCCGACGTAAGAAAAGAGGCGATCTCATGTTCAAAAAAAGAATATCTGAGCCGCGTGCCTCCATCCGATTCAAGGATGATTTGATCAGCTATGGCATGATGTCTCCTTTCCTGCTGATGTATCTGCTGATTGTCATCGCGCCGATTGGCGTGGCGATCGTCTACAGTTTCACCCGCTACGATATGTTCAATCCTCCGGAGTTCGTCGGGTTGTCCAATTTCGTATATCTGTTTGTATCGGACAGCATTTTTATTCAGTCGTTGGCCAATACATTGCAGTTTGCGGTGGTGACCGGCCCGATCAGCTTTATTTTGTGTTTCCTGCTGGCGTGGATTATCAACGATTTGCCGCCTACGCTGCGCGCGGTGGTCACGCTGGTCTTTTACGCTCCCTCGATTTCGGCCAATGCCTACGTCATTTGGCAATACATTTTCAGCCCTGACTCCTACGGCTTTGCCAACTCGTGGTTGATGAGCTTAGGCCTTTTCGATGAGCCCAGTTTGTGGTTCCAGGACCCGGAAATCAGCTTGTTTTTGTTGATGGCGGTGCAGTTGTGGCTGTCGTTGGGTGTGGGCTTCCTTTCCTTTATCGCCGGTCTGCAGAACGTGGATCGGCAGCTGTACGAAGCGGCCGCCATCGACGGCATTCGCAACCGCTGGGAGGAGCTGTGGTACGTGACGCTCCCTTCTATGAAACCGATGCTGATTTTTGGCGGCTTGAACCAGATCGTCACCGCGTTTACTGTGGGAGATATCAGTATGACCCTGTGCGGTTTTCCAAGTGTGAAGTATGCGGCGCATACCGTGTCGCTCCATGCGTACGATTACGGTATTTTGCGTTATGAGATTGGTTATTCCGCCGCTATTTCTTTAGTGCTGTTTGTCATCGTTTTGTTCTCGTATAAGCTGTTTACGTTTGCGGTATCGCGTATTGGGCAATAGGCTTGCCGCAACTCATTTTATCGGAAAGCGGGTTAGATTATGTCCATGCGCCGACCCAAAAAATTGCGGTTGAACCGTTCCATCGGCGGCGATTTATTGCTGACCTTCGTGCTGTCGTTGATGGCAATCCTGATGGTGTTGCCCTTCGTCTACGCCGTGGTGAACGCGTTCAAACCGTTGGAGGAATTTTACTTATTCCCCCCAAAATTTTACGTTATCAATCCTACGTCAGAGAACTTTTTGGATTTGCTGACGCTGACCAACAATCTGTGGGTACCGTTTACGCGGTATTTGTTCAACAGCTTATATTTGGCCGTGGTTTCCACCCTCATCAGTGTGGGGGTGGGCTCCACCACAGCCTACGTACTGGCTAAAAAGAACTTCCACGGAAAACGGTTTTGGATTTCTATGATCACCACCTCTATGCTGTTTACCAGCTCGATTTTGGGCATTCCGCAGTACGTGATTCTGTCCAAGCTCGGGTGGGTGGATACGCACTGGGCGATTATTGCGCCGGTGGTGGGCTCCACGATGGGCGTCTTCTTGATGAAGCAGTTTATGGAGGGCGTGCCCGATTCCATCATTGAGAGCGCCCGCATTGACGGCGCCGGCGATATGCGTATTTGCTGGTCTATCGTTATGCCGATGGTGAAGCCGGCGTGGATCACTTTGGGATTTTTGTCGTTCCAGAGCGGTTGGGCCAATAGCGGCAGCAATCTGATCTACACGGAAAATCTGAAATTGTTGCCGACCATTCTGGGGCAGATTTCTGCATCCGGTATGGTGCGAGCCGGTGTGGGTGCGGCGGCAACGCTACTCATGATGTTACCGCCCATTCTGACCTTTGTGGTTACACAAAGTCGCATCATCGAAACCATGGCTTCTTCCGGTATTAAAGACTAAGGCAACTTGCAATCCATAAAAGGCGGGTGACAGGATGAAAAAGTGGATAAGCGTTTGCGTCGTCGCGTTGTTGCTGTCGACTGCGGTGTTGCCGGTATCTGCTCAGGTGTCGACGGAATCGGTCGGCACGGTGAACAGCGATCTGTATTTCAGCTACAACTATGATTTGCAGGGGCATTCGGTCCCCGCGCCGGAGACCTACCTGCCGCAATACGAGGTGGGAGGTACTCTGGCGGACCCGTGGTCTTCCCCCACGGACGTATACGTTTGCAACGATTTGATTTACGTGCTGGATGCGGGAAACAGCCGCATCGTCGTGTTGGATAAAGACCTGAATTTCATCAAGTACGTTCAGCCGGAGGGGTATTCTCTGGCGGACGGTAGCGGCCTGTTTGTGAAAGCGGACGGCACCATCTACGTGACGTTGGTACAGCAGCAACAGGTGTTGGTGATGAATGCGGACGGTGAGGTCACGCTGACCATCGGAAAGCCGCGGTCCAGTGTGTTTACCACCGACGTTATATACGCCCCCAACCGCGTGGTGGTGGGTGCGGACGATTGTATCTACGTGGTGTCCGCCAACGTGTATCAGGGCATTCTGCAGTTTAATCAGCAGGGCGAGTTTCTGCGCTTTTACGCCGCTAACACGGTGGAAACCTCGCTGAGTGCCGTGCTGTCCAGCTGGTTTAAGAGTCTGTTCTCCAACAAGCAGAAGGACAAAATGGAAAAGGTCAACCCCTCTGAGGTGACCGCCATCGACGTAGACGCCGACGGCTTTTTGTACAGTTGTTCCGCTGTGGCCGAGGGCTCGAAAGAGGAACTAAAGCGGTACGATGTGGCGGGCAACAACATTCTGGTGTTTGATACGGAAGCGGCCGCCGGTATCGTGATGGGTACCGGAGACTACGGCGACATTGAATATACGCTGGACACGCAGAATATTCAGCTGTCCGGACGCAAGATTGATACGGAGTTTATTGACGTGGCGGTGGGTGACGATCAGCTGTTGTATGCACTGGATCGACAGCGCAGTAAGGTTTTTGTCTATGACAACAACAGCAACCTGCTGGCCGTCTTTGGCGTGGCCGGCCAGCAAAAGGGAACCTTCGTGACCCCGGTGGCGCTGGACATCATTGACGACCGCGTGCTTGTCTTGGATAAGGGCAAGAATCGGCTCGTCGTGTTTGAAGCCTCCGTCTATATGAAAGCGTTGAAAGAGGCGGTGTCGTTGTACGAGGACGGCCTTTTCAGCGAAGCCTTAAGCGCCTGGAAGGTGGTTAAATCCTACAACGAAAATATGGCGGTCGTCTATGCGGGCCTCGGCAACGCCTATATGGCACAGGGCGACTATGACGAAGCGATGAAGAATTTCCGCTTAGCCAACGACCGAAACGGCTATGACGAAGCTTTCACGATGCAGCGGGACGAGTGGATTGCCGACTATTTCTATCTGCTGTTTGCCGGTGTGGTTGTGCTGTTGGTGGCGGCGTGGATTGTGATCGCCAAAAAAACCAATACGGCGGCCGCCGCCAGTAAGCCGGGGCGGTACGTTTCGCCTTTTTATGTGATGGTGCACCCCTTTAGCGGGTTTGAGGAGATTCGTTTTCAAGAACGGGGCAGCGTGGTCGTTGCCTGCGTCTTGTTGGCGTTTACGTTTTTGTCGCACATCGTGCGTATGCAGTTTACCGGATATACGTTTAACGGTTACAGCGGAGAGACCATCAACATTCCGTATCAGTTTTTTCAGGTGTTGGTGCTGTTTGCCGTTTTTACGGGTTGTAATTTTGCGGTCAGCGAGCTGAACGACGGTAAAGGCTATTTCCGTCACGTGTTTATTTCCACGGCCTATGCGCTGTTGCCGTTTATCCTGTGTACGTTTGCCTCTACGCTGCTCAGCAACGTGCTGACCCTGCGTGAGGCGGTGCTGCTCAGCTTTGTCCAACAGGCTGGCCTGTGGTGGTCGGCGCTGTTGATTGTGGTGTCGCAGATTAAGGTGCACACCTACTCTTTCGGAAAAGCACTGTTGTCCCTGCTGTATACCATTTTTGGTATGGTATGCGTGGCGTTCGTCGCCATCACGCTGTTTAGCTTGGTGGGGCAGTTGGGTAACTTCTTAGGAAGTCTGTACGACGAAGTGATCTTCCGTATGTGACGGATGTTCGTTACAAAACTTATGTGAAAGGATGAGGAGCGTGAACGGTTGCGTGGCACACAACCCAGAGGTGTTGGCTTTTGCCCGACGGGAGCTGGCGCGGTATTACCGCGCGGTGACCGGCGTGGACGTGACCAACAGCCGCTTCGGGCCGTTTTCCCTGACGATCGACGCGTCGCTGGATGGGGAACGGGACCAGTGGGCGGTTCGCGTCCTGTCGGATGGCGTGGTGATTTGCGGAGCACACGGCCGTGCGGTTTTGTACGGTGTGTACGCGGTATGTACGGAGTGCCTGGGCATCGCCTTTGTCAGTCCGCAATACGAGCACGTACCCACGCGGTCGGAGGCGGATATAGCCATCGTTGCCATGGAGGGGCGGGCGGCCGTTGCAGCGCGTTCGTACACGATGGATCATCCGCCGTCCTATACCGACGTCCTGCCTCTCCTCTCTAAGCTGGGGTACAATATGGTGTCCATCTCCGCCGAACAGTGGAAACGGCACAAAGAGGCTATGCTGCCGCTGATGCGGGAGCGGGGATTGGAGTTATCCGTCTCGGGACACGATTTGGGCTACTATATTCCGCCCGAGCGGTATTTTTCTCAGCATCCCGATTGGTTTTCCCTGTTTAATGGGGAGAGAGTCCCCGACCAGCTGTGCTTTTCCTCCACGGGACTGCAAGAGGAATTGGTCCGCGTGCTGTCCTGCTATTGTCGGGAGGAATCCGTGCGGGAGCTGGTGGTTATGTTCAACGACAACGCCAAACAATGTCAATGTGACCGTTGTCGAAAGACGGGAGACCTGGGCTCCTATCTGCGGTTTATCCGCAAGGTGGACGAAGGCCTAAAGGCTGTGGGCCAAGAGGTAGATTTGTACAGTATTGCCTATAACGTCGCGTTATCGTGGGGTATGCTGGAGGACATCTCGCCCGAAGCGACCAACCACTGCGTGGTGGCCTGCTGGGGGCGCGATTATCGCTACGCCCTGTCTGAGGACGCCGACCCCTGGGCCCGCCGTTTTCACGAGGCCTTTGAAAACTGGGGGCGGCACCAACGGCAGCAGGGGCGGCATATGGCGGTGTTCGAGTATTACGGCGACCATTGGATGATGGGAACCCTTTTACCTCCTATGAGTGACGAGATTCGCCGCGACGTTCGCTATATGGAATCCATCGGCGTGCACCGCATTGACGTGTTGCGCTTTGGCTTCCGCGGCTCATTGGAGGTGTTGATGGAGGTGCTGGGGCGCACCCTGCCGGACACCGTGCAGGAGTACAACACCGAGCAACAGCTGCTGTGGTTCAATTTCTGGGCGGCCGGTCGGTGTATGTGGAACACCTGCGGCGATCTCGACGCGTGGTGCCAAGCCTATGCGCAGGCGCGCTTTGGCCCGTGGTGGGCAGAGGCGTTGGCTTTTTGGAAGGGCGCGGAGCGCGCGCTGGCGCCGCTGAGCCGTTTTTCCAGCGATATGTTCAAATTACGCATTACCGACGCCTGGCATCGCGATGATTTTTCTCTGCGTAGCACCGGACACACCTGCGTGCATCCATGGGAGCCGGAGACCGACGACCCGATTACGCATCGTGCGGCGCAAGCCTGCGCCGAGGCTGCGCAGGAGCTGGAGCCGCTGATGGCGGCGTTGCTCGCTTCAGGGGACGCGTCGGCACTGACCGACGGACAGTGTTCGGATCTGGAGGACCTGCGCCGTTGCGCCACGTACCTTTGGCACAAGGTCAGCTCTCTGCGCGAACAATATGCCGCACAGCTGGCTATTGAAAAGGCGGCGTTTGCAGAGGCGCAGACCCATCTGCAGGAGGCGTGTCGCCTGGAACGATTGCTGGACGGCGCCTCGCTGACCGATTGTGAGCGATGGCTGGCTGTTGTCCGTGAAACGGCGGAACAGCAGCATTAACAACAGATAGGAGATAGCACATGGAGAGAAAAATTCCTTGGTTTCGCATTGCGTTGGCGATCGTGCTGGTGATTGCCATCGTGTTGGCGGTCGTTGCGACCGGTCACGGAAACGAAGAGTTTGTGGAAAAAGAGCCGGATTTTACCGCCGGCCTTGTGGAAACCAAAGGGTTTGAGGTGGTAGCGGAAAATCCGCAGTATCAATTGCTGACCGACAGTGCCACCGCCGAGATTGCCGTTTTCTGCAAGAGCAGTGGCGCGGTTTGGTATAGCAATCCGCAGGATCGGGCGGACGATGAAATCAGTAACGGTAAATATAAAAACCAGTTGAACTGCCAGTTGCTGATACAATATGCCAATAAAGAAAAATCCATTCAATCCACCAACAACTATGTGGCCAGCATTAAAAAAAGCAATTATTCCAGCGAAAAAATTACCAATGGCATTCGCTATGAGTTTTACTTTGCTACCGAGGGCTTCGTCATCCCGATCGAATACGTATTGGGCGCAGACGGCCTGCGCGTATCGGTGGTGAATGAAGATATCCAACAGTTGAAACAGAACTCCTTGCTGAAATACAGCGTAATGCCGTATTTTGGCTGTGCCTCTGCCGGTGAGGAGGGGCATCTGGTGCTACCGGACGGTAGTGGCGCCATTATGGAGTATAAAACCGATCCGGCGGTGGCGGCGAAATACACGGAATATTACGCAGACGTCTACGGCCGTGACCCGGCGTATACGCTCAAGGCGGTGAAAAACAACACGCAAGCGGTGTTGGTGCCCACTTTTGGCATTTGTCGTGAGCAGGGCGGTACGTTCGCCTGGGTAGAGCAGGGAGACGCTCTGTCGGCTCTGTTGGCCTATCCCGCCAATATGGTAACCGGTTATTGCAACGCCTATTTCGAGGCGACCTATCGCGGCCTGGACGAGGCATTGCTTCAGGAAATGACGGCCAGCGAAAAAGTGGTAAAGGTATTGAGCCAGACGGCGGTTACTTTGTCCCGCTACACCGTATATTACGGGTTTGTGGAGCAACCGTCGCCGGATTACGCCACCTTAGCCATACAGGTGCGCGACTATATGGTTAAGCGGATGGAGATGACGCCGCTTGCCGCTACCGACGTCGTACCGCTGTATCTGGAGCTGGTCGGTTCTGTCGCAGGCACCAAATCCTTTTTGGGTATTCCCTACGAAGCACAAAAAGCGCTCACCGACTACGAAGAAGCGGCCGATTTGATTACCGCTCTTCACGAAAAGGGCGTTGAGCAGATCGTATTGAGTTATTTGGGCTGGTCGGATGAATCGCCCTATCGGCAGATGAACACCAAAGGAAACGCCTCCAAAGAACTGGGAGGCACCAAAAAACTGGAGGCGTTGCTGTCGTTGCTGCAGGAAAAAGGGGATCGGGTGTTTCTCACAGACGACCGCTTGCGTCTTTATCAAAGCGGCAACGGTTTCTCGTTGAACACCGACAGCGCCCGCGACCTGACCGGCGGCATTATGTACGGAACGCTGTACCAGCGTAGCGTGTACCGCAAGGATATCGACGGGCCGAAATGGGTGTACTTAAAAAACGATTTGTTGCCCGAGAGCAGTGCCGCCTTTTCGCAGGCGATGTCCCGCTGGTCCGTGGACGGTATCGGTGTCTGGGGATTGGGCTCGACCTTATATTCCGACAATCACAAATCGGTGCTGCAAAAGCGCACGGCTTCGGACCGACAGCAGGCGGTTGCGTACACGCAGTCCGCTCTGGAGGCTTTGCGAGGAGACGGGGATTTGTTGGTGGATGCGGCTCACGCGTACGCCTATCCCTACGCCACCGACGTGACGTCTTTGCCGTTGCTTTCCAGTCGTTATACCAGTTTCACGTCCGATGTGCCGTTCCTGCCTATGCTTCTCCACGGCTACCTATCCTATTCCTCCGGTGCGATCAACCTGCGCAGCGACGATGAAACGTATTTCCTGCGCGCAGTGGAATACGGCGCCTTGCCGTTGTACACTTTTGCGGACACCTCGGAGGAGGCGTTGCTGGATACCGAGCTGTCTTGGTTGACCAGCCCGGACGCCGCTGCGTGGACGGACGTTTTGGTCGCGCGTCAGGAGCAGGTAAAAACGGTTTTTGCTTCGGTGCAGAACAAAACGATGATCGATCACGCCTGCGTAGAAACCGACGTGTACGTCACCACCTATGACGGCGGCGTTCGTATCGCAGTCAATTATCGAGACGAGGCGGTGCAGGTGGACGGTGTAACCGTGCCTGCTCGCAGCTTTACCACGTTGTAATCAATAAAGGAGAGTGCGGTAATGCTTTGGAAATGTGATATCAGTTGGGGACGGTGGTCGGCGTATTACGCCGCAAAGTATTTGCCCGTGCAGAACTTCAGTGGAAACGTTTCCGTTGAAAACGGCGCGATTCTTGACGTAGAACGACTGGTTTTCCCGGAGGATTCCGCCGGCCCGTTCGTACATAGCAAGCAGACGCGTCCCCATGGCACTACCACCTTCGAATCGGTGGTACAAAACTGGTTTGACGGTATCCGCCTCACCTGTGAGGGGGATGGGGATACGGTCGTTCATCTGCACACTGCTATGGGCGACTTTTCCTTCTCTAAGGGCGAATTGGATGCGCAGAAGCACCTGTCCAAGCTGGTGGGTGGCAAATATTCCATGACCCTCATTCACGTAGAGGGAGAGCAACCTTGGTATTTGGAAGAGTTTGCGGCCGATGAGCAGATTTTGGGTCCGACCGATTTCGGCGATGCTCCGGTGCGCACCTTGTTTCGTATGACCGGTGTGTGTGCGGACCCCCACACCACCAACTGCGCGGTTTTCACGCTTCCGGCTTTGACTGACCGTTCGACGTGCCGTGTGCGATACCGCTTTTTGGCCAACGGAAAGCCGGATGAGGACGCGCGCATCCGTACGGTCCCGCATTTGGAACTGTGGGTCAATGGGACGCCGGTGTGGAGCAATACCCATTTCAGTATGTGGCACGATACCTCTTGTCAGTATGTGGACGAAATGTTTATCGACGTGGAGCGGCGTTTTTTGCGTGAGGGCGAAAACCGCTTGGAGATTGTCAACCGAGACGACGATTGCACCATCCTCACCACGCTGGTTGGCATACGGCTGCGGGATCCTCAGCCGTTGGAATTGTCCGCCGTGCCTGTCTGGGGTATGGTGGGCGAGCCCATCATCCTCCCACTGCAGGTGAATCTGCCGGCCGCGTTGGTGGATATCGAGTACGACGCGACCCAGTTCGTTATGGCTATGTCGGAGGATACGATCAGCACGCAGCCTCTGCGTCAGCAGTTGTCCGACCTCAATAAAATCGGTGTGAACGAAGAGCAGTTTCGCGCGCTGAAGGCGGGCTGCCACACGTTTTATTTCATCCCCTTGCAGGCGGCAGCGCAGGCCCAAATTACCTTTACCGACCGTTGGTCCGGAGCACGGGTCACCGCCGTCGTTGCAGAGATTTGGGACGTCCCGGAGGGGAGCACCTGTCTGGCCGGTGCGGAGGTGCGTACCGATACCCCCGGCGAGAGTTTGGAGGAAATCCGCCGTATTCGGGATGAAAAGAGTGCCGACCTGATTATGTTGCGAGATTATCACAACGACTGCGGCCATTTGGAAGCGCTGTGGCAAGCGGCGGAGTTTTGCCGTCAAAACAGCCTGCGTGTGGAAGCCATCATTATGGATAATCAGGCTGTCATCGCGGCGGCGGCAGGCAAGCTGTGCCATTGTGTGGGCACTCACGAGCATACGGGTATTTTTTACGGCCGTGACGCCGTCCGTGACGCCGGCTATACGATGGAGGAGGCAGAGCGGGAGGCCATCGCTTCGCTGAAAGAGGTGGCGGATGCGTTCCGTATCCCCGGCGTGCGCGTCAGTATGGGTGATGCCTCCGGCGGAAGCCGCTACGCCTATATGGCCGGCTTTGACGTGTTGCGTTGTGAAACCTTCGTGGGGCACAGTGCTTTGTTGCTCCCTAACGCCCGTGGCGCCGCCCGTGCGTTTGATAAGGATATGTGGGGCGCACACGTCGCCTCTCAGCACAATGCGAAGCCGGAATTGGAATACGGCATCCGTCGGTTCTACTTGGGCGTGTATCAGCCGTATATGATGGGCGCCACCTTTGTGTTTGAAGAAGATTCCCAGTTCCAGCACAATACGACGGATAAGATGGTGCGCGGGGATTATTTGCCCCGCGAGAAGAACCGCATTATGCAGCGTTTCTTGAAATACAGCAAGACCCATCCCCGCAAAGGGCGTCCGTTGGTGGACGTCGCTGTGCTGCAAGGGCGTTTTGCTCCGCCCATCAGCGGTTTAAGCTGTGCCAACAACGGTGGCGCAGCGGATAGCCGCTATGAAAACGAGAATTATCCCGTTTGGTCCCACTATGGCAATAAGCGGTGGAGTTGGGGCTATCGGCAGCCGGAAAAAGGTTTGCATCTGTTGGAGACGCTGGCTCCCGGTGTGTTTTTGACGCCCTTGATGCAGGACGTGGATCACAATCGCAAATTCTTCAGCGGATCGCCCAGAGGCGAGTTTGATTTTCTGCCGGTGCAGGCCACTGTCGACTGTATGGGCGAGTATGCGCTGATGCTGGCGCTGGATTGGCACACGATGAAAGCGGACGGAGAGGATTACGACAAACTGCTGGCCTACGTGCAGGCGGGTGGAACCTTGTTTATCAGCGTTCCGCAATTCACCACGCGTACGGATCGTGAGTTTTTGTCGGATATGACCGATCTGCAGTTGTATAACGGCGGCGATCTGCGCGACCTGTGCGGCGTGCGTGTGGGGGAGCGTATCCCCGATCCGGTGGACGGCGTTTCCTTCTGCGGCGAATGGGCGGATTGCGTGGTGACCCCTTACGAGGGGATCCGCCGCCCCAATACCGACGAGGACGAGGATGGCCCTTGTTACCCGGCGCAGGTGGAATTGTGCGGTGCGGCGGTAGTGGCCGCCGATCGCAAAGGCCGTCCGCTGTTGGTTAAGCATACGGTGGGAAAGGGACAGGTGTACCTGCTGTGCACCTATGCCTATCCCGGTCACGAAGCGCTGAAGGCGTTTCTCCCGACGGTTATCGACCGATTGGTGGCCACCCACGCCGAAACCGCGGTGCGGTTGGGCGGCGATTGCGACGACGTCTATCTGTCGCTGTGGGGAGAGCCCGGCAAACCGGATAAGCTGTATTTATTGAATACCGACTGGACGGTGGCGGGCAATCAGAAGATGGTCACCGTCACCACCGCCACCGCTACCGGCACGTTTGCGGTTACGGAGGGCGAGATGCGTGAAATCACGTTGCTCCCCGACGGATTTATGTGGACGGAGGATACCGACGCTTCTTTGACCAAGGTTGCGGACGGGGAATACGTCCTCTGCTGTATGAAGGACACTCGTTTGTGCTGGCAGGGGAGTGCCGCCGTGACGGTGGATGACCGCCCTTGGGTGGATGGCGAGACGATTGCGGCCGGCAATCACCGCGTGCGTGTGGCGGATTGAGCGCTGACGGAAAGATCCTATTTCGGGCAGGCTTCCAACGAGCCGCCACTTAAAAAGCCAAGGGGCACCCGTCCCGAACCGACCAAGAGAAGAACCGAAAAGAATCGAACCCCGGTTTTGCGCCGAGGCGGTGCTTGTCGGAAGTTTGTGCTGGCGCAAAACCTAAGAAAATGCCGCCAATGGCGGCATTTTCAGGGTTCATCTTCTCTACACGTCTACGAGAAACAAAAAAGACACCCCGAAGGGTGTCTTTTTTGTTTCTGGTGGAGGCGAGGGGAATCGAACCCCTGTCCGAAAACCACTTGATACAGCTTTCTCCGAGTGCAGCCTGTCTTTTGAGATTCCCCTCACGCATCGCCGATAGGCAGGCTATGCGCTACGGTAGCCACTACGGCGTGACGTCAGGTGTGGCACCCTGTCGTTCACGTTCACCGCTCATCGACGCCACGCTCCCGACCGCGGTACTTCGGGGCAAGACGGGCAGCTCAATTAAGCCGCCAACGCAACAGTAGAGTTGTCGTTTATTGTTTAAAAGTGCAGGTTTTATAGCGGTCCCGCCGCCGCTACTCGCTTACCGTATCTCACAATCCCCGTCGAAACCTTTACGCCCCCATGTCTTGTAGGATTGCGGGCGGCTAACTCCATCCTTGAGGATAGAGCAAGTCACCCAAAACCATTCGGGTCAATCACATACCATAACGGCTCTCTGCGCTTTTTTCGCAGGTGAGATGGATTTTATTATACCCATATTTTCGTCGTCTGTCAACCGCAAACCCACCATTGAAAAATGAAAATCAATGTGCTATACTGTTTTTATTAGTAACGGGAACGAGGTGAGGACGTGGCCGCCAAAAAGAAGAAAAAGCTTGCGCTTTCCACTACCCAAACCATTCTCATCAGCTTTGTGCTGTTGATTGTGGTGGGCAGTGGCCTGCTGTCCCTGCCCTTTGCCGCCGCCGACGGCGTGGCGGTGCCCTATATCGACGCCCTGTTCACCGCCACCACCGCCACCTGCGTGACGGGTCTGGTCACCGTCACCACCGCGTCGGCGTGGAGTGTGTTCGGTCAGGTGGTCATTCTCCTGCTGGCGCAGATTGGCGGCTTGGGCGTCATCACCGTGGTCAGTTGGCTGATGGTGCTGACCCACCGTAAGCTTAGCCTCAGCGACAACCTGCTGCTGCAGGACGCCTTCAACGTCAACACCCTGTCGGGTCTTGCCAAATTCGTCAAAAAAGTGGTGCTGGGCACCTTTGCAGTGGAAGGTGTCGGTGCCCTGCTGTATATGACCGTGCTGGTGCCCCAGTTTGGCTGGCGCGGCATTTGGTATTCCGTGTTTAACGCCGTCTCCGCCTTCTGCAATGCCGGTATGGATATCATCGGCGACAACAGCCTGATGAATTACGCCACCAACGAGCTGATGAACGGCGTCACCGCCGGCTTGATTATACTCGGCGGTCTGGGTTACGTCGTGTGGTGGGACGTGTGGCGCGTGTTGCGTGCGCCGTATTGCCGCAGTTGGCGCTATCTCACTTTGCACTCCAAAATCGTGCTCACCATCACCGCCATCCTGCTGGCGGGCGGCACCGCCCTTATTTTGGCGACGGAGTATGACAACCCTGCCACCTTGGGCGGTATGAATTGGTGGGATAAAATCCAGTGCGCCTTCTTCCAGTCGGTGACCTGCCGCACCGCAGGCTTCGCCGCCATTCCGCAAGAAGAGCTGACCAACGCAGGCGCCCTGACCAGCATATTGCTGATGTTCGTGGGCGGCTCGCCCGTGGGTACCGCTGGCGGTATCAAGACCACCACTCTGGTGGTGCTGTGTGTCACCGCCTATTGCACCATCACGGGTCGCCGTCAGATCGGCCTGTTTCACCGCAGTCTGTCCGCCGCCACCACCCGTAAGGCGGTGGCCGTCGTGGGTATGTCCCTGACGGTGCTGCTGGGCTCCACCCTCCTCTTGTCGCTGGTGACCGACGCCGCCTTTTTGGATATTCTGTACGAGACCACCAGCGCCACCGCCACCGTGGGACTTACCCGTGGTCTGACGCCCCATCTCAACGTATGGGGCAAACTCATTATCATCGCCACCATGTATTTTGGCCGTATCGGCCCCATTTCTCTGGCGATTGCCCTGGGCAGTCGCAAGGAAGAGCGCAACAGCGTGAAAGACCCTACCGAAGAAATCAGTGTTGGATAAGGAGTATGTGTTATGAGTAGCAATCATTCCTATGCCGTGTTTGGATTGGGCCGTTACGGCCTTGCCGCCGCCAAAGAATTGTCCGCCGCAGGCGCCCAGGTGCTGGCGGTAGACGCCGACGAGCAGGTGGTGCAGTCCGCCGCCGCCGTCCTGCCCGTGGTTAAGTGCGCTGACGTCACTGACCCCGACGCATTGGAGGTGCTGGGCATTTCCAACTTCGACGTGGTGATTATCGCCATGGCGGAGCATATGGAGGCCTGCGTGATGGCGGTTATGCTGTGCAAAGAGGCCGGCGTGCCCACCGTCATCGTCAAGTGTGCCTCCGAGACCCACGGCCGCCTGCTCAGCCGCGTGGGTGCGGATCAGGTGGTCATCCCCGAGAGCGAGTCCGGCGCCCGTCTGGCGAAGAATCTGCTGTCCTCGGGCTTCGTGGACGTGATGGACCTCTCCGACGAGGTGTCCCTCATCGAGGTGCCTGCCAAGGCGGAGTGGATCGGTCACAGTTTGATGGAACTGCATTTGCGTAAGAAATACGGTATTAACGTAGTGGCGCTCAAGCAGGGAAACGTCATCGACGTCACCATCGACCCCAATCAGCCGTTGGCTGAGGGCGACCTACTGGTGGTTATTGCCGAAACGGCAAAACTGCACAAGCTGAAAGAGTGATACAGAAAAGAGCCGTGGCAGACGCCACGGCTCTTTTTTATGCTTATTTTACCACACGCAGGGAGGTGTATCCGTAGTAGTCAAAGAGGGTGACAGCGCTCTCGTCCACCACCTCGCCGCCCACCAAAATGGGTACGGCAGGGGGACAACCCACGGTGGGGGAGGCCACCACACGGCCGAGACACTCGGTTAAAGGCAGCACCTCCGCTTTGGCAAACAGCGCCTGACGCAGACTGGTCGCTACCTGAGGACGGCTCATCACGGGCGGCAGGTCGGTCAGCGCTTCCTTTTTTGGGAGAGCGCACAGCACGGCTTGCACACGGGCAAAATCATTCGTGTCGTTGGCAGGGGCAAACATCATCACCACGTAGTCGGGGTCGGCAAATTCGCACACGATACCATTCTCCTGCAAATGCGCCGCCACCTCGTCGCCGGTGTAGCCGTGCTCTTTTGTCGCCACGGTGATTTTCAGCGGCTCGTCACCCACCACGTCGTATCCGTGGGCGATAAGCGCCTCTTTCAGCGCCTTTACCGCGTCACAGCACCGCGCCAAATCGGCGGCAAAGCCATCGCTTAGATAGGCGTTACAGGCGTCTAACGATTGCAAAATCAGATAGGATGGACTGGTGGAGGCAAAGAGGGAGAGGGCGTGCTCTGCCTGCTCGCCCAACTCTGCTACGGCAGAGGAAACGTGCAAATAGGCGCCGCCGGTCAGCACGGGCAGCGTTTTGTGGGCGGAATCGCAGCAGGCGTCCGCGCCCAAAGTGACGGGGTGCAGGTCGGTCTCCAAAAACCGCAGATACGCCCCGTGGGCGTTGTCCACCAGAAGCAACACACCGTGGCGGTGGCACACCTGAGCGATGGCGGCAATATCCAAGCGGTTGCCCAAATAGTCGGGGCTGGTGAGATATACCGCCGCCGGTTGTTCGTCGGCTTGACCTAAGGCCTCATCCACCATCTCGGCAGAAATCGGGCAAGCCGTCAGGGTGTCGCCGCCCCACAGCCACTGTACCCGGGCATCTAATAGAGCGCAGGCGGTGACGAAGGTGGAGTGGGCGTTGCGCCCTGCCAAAAAGGTGCGCCGGCCGGTCTGTTGCATGGCCAGATACAGCATACCACGGATACAGAGAGAAGACCCTTCGGTGGAATACACCGTCCGTGCCGTGCCAAAGAGGGCGGCGGCGTTTTCCTCGCTCTCGCGGATGATACCGCCCGAGTGATACAGCACGTCGGCACCGCCAATCTCGGTGATATCCATCCCCTCACAGCCGAGACGGCTCACGCCTTTATGTCCCGGCATATGCAGGCGCACCGTGTCTGCGGTGGCATAGGCTTTTACAAAATCACAGATGGGCGTTTTCATGCGTCATCACCCAAGGTCTTGGCCACCTCTACCATAATGGCGCACTCCATACGCTTGCGGAAGAGTTCGCAGCCGTATTGGTACACACCCGTCACCGAGCCGGTGGCGTGGTAGGCGTTGGCGGCGCAACCGCCGGAGCAATACAGCTTCGCCCAGCAGTCGGCGCAGTCGGGGCGTGCGTACACGTTGCAGGCGGCAAATTCGCACTGGGTGGCGGTGTTGGTGACACCGTTCCAAATATCGCCCAACTTGAAGGCTTCCTCGCCCACAAACTGGTGGCAGGGGTACAGGTCGCCCCACGGGGTGACCGCCATATACTCGGTGCCGCTGCCGCAACCGCTGACACGCTTATAGATACAAGGACCGCCCTTCAGGTCGATCATATAGTGGTAGAAGGTGAAGGGATTGCCTGCCTTGTGGCGCTGTAACATCAGTTCGGCCAGTTTCTCATACTGGTCCAGCACGATGGGCAGGTCCTCGGCGGTGAGGGCAGAAGGATCTTCGGGTGCGCACACCACAGGCTCCATGGACAGCTCGGTGAAGCCCAGATCCAGCATTACCTGAATGTCTTTGAGGAAATCGGGATTGGCGTGGGTAAAGGTGCCACGCATATAGTAGTTCTTGCCGCCGCGGGCCTTGACGAATTTCTGGAACTTGGGCACGATTTTCTCCCAGCTTCCGTTACCTGCGTAGTCCACGCGGTAGGCGTCGTGGATTTCCTTGCGGCCGTCCAGGCTGAGCACCACGTTGCTCATCTCGCGGTTGGAGAACGCAATGACGTCGTCGTCCACCAGCACGCCGTTGGTGGTGAGGGTGAAACGAAATCGCTTGCCCGTCTCTTTTTCGCGCCGGCGTGCATACGCAACGAGCTCTTTAATCATATCCCAGTTCATCAGCGGCTCGCCGCCGAAGAAGTCCACCTCAAGGTTGTGGCGGCTGCCGCTGTTTTCAATGAGGAAATCCAGCGCCCCCTTGCCCACCTCCAGGCTCATCAGGGCGCGATCACCGTGGTATTTGCCTTGGCTGGCGAAGCAGTAGGTGCAGTTGAGGTTGCAGGTGTGGGCTACGTGCAGGCACAGCGCCTTCACCACGCCGGCGGTCTTTTGCTTGAGGGTGTCCGCCATGGGGCGGAAGGTGTCGGGAGTAAACAACTGCCCTGCCGCCTTCAGTTCGCCGATTTGGTCGTAGCACTCCGCCAGTTCCTCGCGGGTCACGTCCTCTCGATGGCCGTATTTCTCCCACATAGCCTTCAGCAGGGTTTCTTTTTCGGTCTCTTCATACAGACCGATCATATCGTAGGCGATTTCGTCCACCACGTGCACCGAGCCGGAGCAGATGTCCAGCACGATATTATAACCGCCCAGTTGATAACGGTGTACCATAAGTATCACTCCAAAATTAAAATCGTAAAAGCAACGCACAAACCAAATACCAAAGACGGGGCAAGCCGTTGAAGTTACACACTATCTCATTGCGTTGCCGATTAAAAATGCGTTGCCAAAGGAAAACATAAAAAATGTCGCCATCGGATGATGGCGACATTTCAGTTTGAGCCAATTACTTGTTCTCGCACTCCTGGTTAGCAATGCCGCAGCTGGTCTTGCAAGCGGACTGGCAGGAAGTCTGGCACTCGCCGCAGCCGCCGTTCTTGGCGCTGTCGCACAGGTTCTTGGTCTCCAGAGTCTTGATGTGCTTCATAAGGAAAGTCCCTCCTATTTGCTTAGTTTTACTCATTGTAGCACACTTTTTTTCTTAAGTCAATCAACATTTACTGCCCCTCTTGCATAATTTGCAGAAAAATGTTATGATAATGGGGAAAAAGGAGGGGACTCCCGTGCGAAATACCACCCTATGCTACATTAGAAACGATAAAGGGCAGACGCTTCTGCTCCATCGGGTGAAAAAGGAAAACGACCTGAATAAAGATAAATGGATTGGCGTGGGCGGCGGCTTTGAGGATAAGGAGAGCCCCGAGGACTGCCTTTTGCGCGAGGTGTACGAGGAGACGGGGCTGACCCTCACCGCCTACCGCTATCGCGGTATCGTCACCTTCGTGTCGGACGAGTGGGAGACGGAGTATATGCACCTCTTCACCGCCGACGGCTACGAGGGCGAGATCATCGAGTGCGATGAAGGTACGCTGGAGTGGGTGGACAACGCCCGTATCCCCACCCTGCCTGCGTGGGAGGGCGACCGCATTTTCCTGCGGCTGATCGCCGAGGACGCGCCCTTTTTCTCCCTAAAATTGGAGTATCACGGCGACGTGCTCGCCACCGCCGTGTTAAACGGCAAACCACTGTAAATCGGAAAGAGAGGGAATGTTATGTATTTTGATCGTGCCCGTATTAAAGAGACGGCCAAAACCATCCTCAAGCGTAGTCACTGGACCGTGGTGCTGGTGGTGGCGCTGGTGGGCCTGTTGGGCGGCACTGTGGCCGGCACCGTCTCCGGCAGCGTAAGCATTGGCGGCAACACCGAGTTTAATTACACCGACGTGGAAAACGACCCCGACGTTTTGGTGCCGGATGAGAACGGCGATGGTATTTACAACCCGTGGGAGGACGCTCCGCAGTATCCCCAGACTGAGGAAAATCCCTTTGATTTTTCGTGGGAGGGATTTTGGTCGGACATCTTTGATACTTATGAAGAGTATCGGCTGTTTGTTTCCATTTTGTCTTTCATTTTGATTTTTTCACTGTTGGTGGGTATTGCGTGGCAACTGCTGATGGGCAACGTGATGACGGTCAGCGGTCACGGGTGGCTGCTGCGCTATTGGCGTGGCGAGACGCCCTCCGTCGGCGCCACCTTCGACGGCTTCCGTATCTACGGCAAGGCGGTTGGCACTATGTTTGTCAAGGACCTTTACGTCTTTCTGTGGTCGCTGCTGTTTATCATCCCCGGTATCATCAAGGGCTATGCCTACAGTATGGTGCCCTATATCATCTATGAGAATCCCAATCTCACCACCAATCAGGCCATCAAGATGAGCGAGAAGATGACCGACGGCTACAAGGGCGACCTGTTCGTATTCTATTTGAGCTATCTTGGATGGAATCTGCTGTCCTCCATCACCGGCGGCTTGGTGGGTCTGCTGTACGTCAATCCCTATATGGGTGTGGCTCACGCCGGCGTGTATGAGGAGCTCAAGTGGAACGCCATTCAGACCGGTCGTCTGACCTGGGAGGATTTCGGACAGACACCGCCGTCTGACGAGCCGCCCGCGCCCTATCCGCCCTATGGCGGCAACACTCATGGCTACTATCCGCCCCAGCAGGGTGGCTATTATCCTCCTCAGCAGGGCGGCTATTATCCTCCTCAAGGCGGTTACAATCCTCCTGCGCCGGGCTATTATCCTCCGCCTCAGGGTGGTTACAATCCTCCTGCGCCGGGTTATTATCCGCCGCAACCGCCTCAGGGCTACTATCCGCCCCAGCCCGGCGGCTATCCTCCCTATACGCCGCCCACGCCGCCCCAGGCACCGCAGACACCGCCTGTGCCCGTGCCGCCTGCAGAGGAGCCGCCGCAATCCTAACGCAAAAAAGTCCGGGGGCAAAAAGGGACGGACTTTTCTTTTATTGGGTCGACAGGGGGGTGGGGGGGGGGATGT
>JAZPZT010000051.1:0-24563 GCA_045544815.1 Acutalibacteraceae bacterium
GTGAGCAGCAGAATACCGTAGACGCTACCCTTACCGAAGGTGAAGTCGAAGCCCTGCACCTCTTCGTACAGCATAACGGGGATGGTCTTAAAGCCGGTGTTGCCCAGTGTCAGCGGCACGCCGTAGTCGGTGATGACCATGGTGAACACGGAGAAAACTACCGAAATCAGCGGCTTGCTCAGATAGGGCAGGGTGATACTGCCGAACTGACGCACCTTGCCGATACCCAGCACGTCCGCCGCCTCGTAGGGAGAGGCGTCCTCGTAGGCCAGCACGTCCACCAGCATTAAAAAGGCGATGGGGAAGGAGTACATCACCGAGCCGATGACGATACCCGTCAGGCCGTAGATGCCCTCGGACAGGCCCAGCCAGTTGGTGAGGATACCGTTGTTGCCCAGCAACATTTTCAGACCCCAGCCGTGGGAGATGGAAGGAATCAGCATAGGCAGGGTGAGGATGATTTTGAACATATTTTTCAGCCGCATATTGCTGCGTGCCAAGCAGAAGGACAAAAGCAGCGCCAGTGCCACGGAAATCAGCGTTGCCAGCGAAGAAGCGGTGAGGGAATTCTTCACCGCAGAGGCGAACAACGGCTGATTTACCACCGCGTCAAAACTGGCGGCGTCGATGTTGGCAAACATCTGCACCAGCGGCAGAATCACGCAGACGATGAAGAAAATCGTCAGCAGAATCTTAAGATAGTTGGATTTATCACGCAGCATTACTCAGCGTCATCTCCTTTCACCGTGGCGGTGGAGAAGCGGCTGAGAGAATCGATCTTAAGCTGTAGGTTATGTACCACGAAGCGGCGCACGTAATCGTTGGCAGGATTCTTGATGATGTTTTCGGGGGTGTCAATCTGGTGGATGACGCCGTTGTCCATCACCATAATGCGATCGGACATGGCAAACGCCTCTTCCTGGTCGTGGGTGATGTAAATCATGGTGGTGCCGAACTTCTTCTGCAGGGCCTTGAGCTCGTCGCGCAATACCATACGGGTGTCCACATCCAGAGCGGACATGGGCTCGTCAAACAGAATGACGTCGGGATTCAGCGCCAGAGTACGGGCGATGGCCACACGTTGCTGCTGACCGGCGGAGAGGCGGCTGGGGCGCTTTTGGGCGTGCTCCTCCAGGCCTACGACGCGTAGCATATCCATGGCAATCTCACGGGAGCGAGTTTTCAGTTCTTTGTTCAGGCGCAGGGCGTATTCCACGTTTTTCAGCACCGTCATATTCTCAAACAGCGCATAGTTCTGGAATACGATGCCCATGCCACGCTTGGAGGGAGCAAATTTGGTGATGTCCACGCCGTCCTTCACCACGGTGCCGCCGGTAGGGGCCAGCAGACCCATGAGCACGCGCAGGATGGTGGTCTTACCGCAGCCGGAGGGGCCGAGAATGGAGAGAAATTCCCCCTCTTTGACGTCGAAGTGGATGTCCTCAAGAATGGTCTTTTTGCCCAATACGACCTTTAAGCCGTTGACGATAATTTTCGAGTCTTTATATTCCATAAGAAAAACCTCACTTTTTACTCTTCAGTCTCGGGGATCTCGGCGGATTCCTCCTGCGGCTCTTCGGGGACGGGGAATGCCTCGGCAGGCAATTCCATCATAATCAGGCCGTTACGGGTGATGGCGGCACAGCGGCGATACCAATCCATAGCGGTGTCGGCGTCGCCCAGCAGGGCGTTGAGATGGCCGGCGAGATACAGCAGATTGTCGCTGTCGGGATAGTGCTCCAGCAGAGCGGCGGTGCGTGCCAGCAGAGCGGCAGGATCGCCGCCCTCGCGCAGGTCCTGCTCGATGGCAAAGGTGGCCAAGTTCAGCTGCAGGGGATAGCGCTCGCTCCACTTGCCGGCCAGTGCGGCGGCGTCGGCGTAGCGCTGCTCCTCGCAGGCGAGGATACAGCCGCGCACGTCGGTGATGAGCTGTGCCAACTGAGCGATGTGCTCGGTATAGGTGTCGGGGTTGTCCTTATGTACCGAGAGAATGCGCTCCGCCTCCCAGTAGCGGCCCACCATAATCAGGGACACGGCGGCGGCGTACAGTACCTCTTTGCACACGGGGATAGCCAGCTTGTGGGTCAGCAATTCGCTGTTGAGCTGTGCCTCGCAATAGGGGCGCAGGAGGTTGTACAGTTCGTAGAAGCGGTCGGCCACCAACAGCGCCTGCGCCTCGTGGTCGAGGGTGGCGGTCATCGGCTCCAGCGCTGTCTCGTAGAGGACGTGGAGCATGGTGGCGTGGTTTTTCGCCATCTCGGCGGTGTAGGCCAGCTTGCGGATGTTCTGCTTTTTACGGGCGATATAGGACTTGCGCATCTCTTTATAGTCAATAAAGGGTGCGTAGTCGGCGATAAACTCCTCGCAGGGGATGTGATAGCAGTCGTAGGTGCTGTGGTCCTCCTGCTGAGAGGCGGCAGGCACCATCATCCAGGTGTCGCCAAACTCGGCGCGCAGGAAGCGGTGATACTGCTGAGGGGCAGGGTAGAAACCGCCCTCAAACTCCACCTCCACGGGGGTGCCGAACATAGCCTTGTCGAAGAAACGGTGCTTGTTACCCCATCGCAGGTAGTAGGTGGTGCAGTCCTCGTTGTCCTCGTAGGAGTACAGTTTGTCACGCAACGTCTGCAGCACCGCCTCACGACCCTTGAGCTTCATCAGATGGCGGTATTTGTTGTATTCGTCTTGATAGGCGAGGATGTCGGGGCACATCACGTACACCGGCGTCATCAACTCGGAGTAGACGGTGGCCAGTTTGGTGAACTCTGCCAACTCGTCGGGGTCGGAGGGGGCAGGGTCAAGGATAAAGAGGTCGATGTGCTGACCGGCCGCCAAACCATCCAGAATGTGGTTGGGGAACAGCACGGTGGACTCCAGATTGGTGTATTTCACCGTCTCGCGCAGGTACTGGGGATACCGCTCGTAGCAGTAAATCTCACGGCCTGCAGGCAGGTCCTCGTCAATGACTTTCAGCAGTTTCTCCCACTCGGCACGGGTAATGCACAGGTCGATATCGTCGTCCCAGGGCAGAAACCCCTTGTGACGGACGGCGCCCAGCAGGGAGCCGCCCTCAAGGAAATAGGTGATATTATGTTTTTTGCAAATGCTGTCAAACTCTTTCAGCAGGGTCAAAAGACCGATTTGCTCATCCAACATATTCGATAGGCTCCCCTTTGTAGTCGGTAATCACCATGGGCTCCCAATGGGATTCGGGCACCATGGCACGCAGTTTGCGGACGTAGGTCTTGCTGCCTTCCATCAGCAGGATATCCATCGTGATATCGAAGATTTCTTTATCAAAGCACAGACCCAGTTTCTTCTTATAGCAGGCCCACAGGGCGGAGCGATAGGGCTTGAGCAGCTCGTTGAGCTCCTCCCACTGCTGGGTGCGGTGCAACTCCAGCAGGTGCTCCTTCATGGGCATATACATCTGGTGCATGGCGTAGCGGCGCTGGGTGCGGTCCACCACGGCATAGTAGGCGTTGATCTTGCTGTTGTAGTAGGAAACCTTGGCCTGAATCATATCCAGACGCAGTTTCTTCTTCTGAATCTCCTTGTAGTCCAGGCGCTCTTTGGAGCGGCGGACGTACTCCTGATAGGATACGTTGGCGGAGGTCAGCAAAGAGGAGGAAGGCTTCAGATACTTGGGCTTGCTGGTGGCGAAGTTTTCGCCGTAGGCGGTAAGCAGGTAGCCCTCGACGTCGGCGAAGGTGGTAAACGCACAACCCTCCAACGTGATGGTGCTCCGGCTCCGGATGAGGTCGTTATCGTACTTGTAAGAGCCGGCGCAGATGGAAATATTTTTCTTGTTCTTTTTCTTGTGGATGGATACCCACAATTTGAACAGGTTGCGGCTGAACAGTTTACCGCCCAGCACGTTCTTCATACCGTGGCAGAGGGTCACCGCCGCGCGACGGGTAAAGCCGGCCACCGTAACGGTGGGCTTGACGCACAGCTTCCACAGGGACTTGGTGTAGTGATAAATCTTGGAAGAGTACTTGGATTTGTAGCGAATCATATGGATGGTGACCGCAATGGTGGGCACCACGGAAGCCTCGTTGTAGGGCAACTGCATCATCAGGGTGCCGGCGTCACCATAGCGCAGGGTGAAGTCGGGATAATTCTTGTTGCTGTACATCGAGTCGATGGTGCGGTCGGCACGCCCCTCTTTGTTTACTGCCTTGATAAAACGCAAAGCATCCTCGACGGTCATGGCCACGTTAGCCTCACAGCAGGAGGGGAAAAACTCACCGCTCTGATAGGCGGCCAGTGCCGTCTCCTTGCATAGATAATAGGAAATGCCTTCACGCTTGCAGACCGCATCCAAATCGGTCAGCAGGGTGAGCAGTTTTTGTTGAATATCAGTCATTGTCGTGCCCTCCTTCGTGGGTCTTATCGGTCAGATACATCAAAATGACGCCGTTGGCGGTGGCGGAGGCCTGCTGATACAGTGCCTGCGCCTCCTCGGTCTTTCCGCAGCGCTCCAGCAGAGCACCGGCCCAGTAGGCCAGCTCGGTGTCCTCGGGGAATGCGGCCATGGCGTGGCGTGCCGCCGCCTCGTCACCCTCGGCAGGGGCGCACAGCAGGAGATACTGCAGCCGGCAACGCAACAGATTTAAGTGGTCGGGATAGGCGTTCATCGCCGCCTGCAGTTTGATAGCGGCGTCCGCCAAAGGCTCGACGGTGGTCTCGTCCACGTAGCGGTCCTCAAAATAGCGCACCAGAGAGCGCACGGTGAGGAAGCACGCGTTGACGGCGGCCAGTTCGTCGGTGAGAGCGCCCTGTGCGGCACGGGCATTCAGCAGTTTGCCGGCACGGGCGAATTCGCCTTGCTTCATGAGCGCGCGAAGAATCAGCGCCACCGTCTCGTCGGGAATCTGTACGTAGATGCCGTTTTTGAGATAGGGGCCGCTGATTTGGGTGCTCAGGTAGTTGTCCACACGGGTGAGCAGGTCAGCGGCGGAGAGGGTGCACAGCGCCTCGTAGCTCAGGTTGGGATTGGACGCAAACTCCAACTCGGTGAGCAGAGCGGTCTGGGTGTAGCCCACCATCTGCATATCGTGGGCAGGAATCGCCTTCTGTACGTTCCACTCCTTACGGGTGACGAAATCGGCCAGCGCCTTTTCGCTGTCGATGGCGGGGCGGATGTCACGCAGCCAGTTGCAATAGGCCAGGTTGGGGTCCATGTTGGAGGTGTGGGTCTCTCGATTCTGCTCCTCGGGGAGGTAAATCCAGTTGTCGCCGTAGGTGGCACGCAGGAAATCCACCGTCTTTTCGGGGCAGGGGAGAGAGTAGCCGCAGAAATCCATATAGCGAGGGGTGCCCATCAGGTCGCGGTCGTAGATCAGCAGTTGCTGACCCCAGCGGTAGAGGTATTGATTGCTCTCGGCAGGCTCTACTTCGAACAGGCGATGGTAGAGGTCGGCCAGCACCTTGTCTTTGCCCACCCGCTTGGCCTCTGCCTCGTAGTGGCGGTAGAGGTCCACGTATTTCCACAGCCGCTCGTTGACCATAAAGAAGGGCGTGAGCAGTTCGTTGTATACCACCCACTCGGCGATATGGCGTTCCTTCGCCTCGGGGTCGGCAGGCAACGGGTCGAGAATCATAATGTCCAGCGAGATGCCGCAGCCGGTGTAATCCAGCACCTGTGAGCGGAACATCTGGCAGGTGGACTTGTTCATATATTTGATGGTGATCTTGGTGTGGCAGGGCGTGTTGATCATGGTGATGATTTCGCGGTCGTCACGCATTTCGGTCTCGCACACTTCGCAGAAGCGGTTGAAGGCGTCACGGGTCATCATGATGTCTACGTCGTCGTCCCACGGGATGAATCCCTTGTGGCGGACGGCGCCCAGCACCGAGCCACCGGTCAGGTAGTAGGTGATGTCGTGTTTTTTGCAGATCTCGTCGATTTCCAGCACGAGCTCCAGCATACGGAATTGTAAGTCAGTCAAAAGAATCAACCTCTTTTCTCACAATGCGGTTATGGGCGGAAATGGCACAGTAACTCATAATAAGCCATTATAATCATCTTATCTTACTACATTATATTGGTAATGTCAAGCAAAAGGGGATGTTTGAGTCGAAAGAGGCGATTTTTTGTTGGCGAAAATGACGGAAAACAGCCGTTGTTTTTTGGTAGTTTTGACAACAGGGAAAAGGCTGTATAAATGGGGGAAAAGCGCCGCTTTTTTCTGCGTCTTCGGCGTTAAGTGGTACGAAAAAGTTAAAAATGCATAAAATTTTCTTATAAAAAACAGCAGAAATATATGAAAAAGGTCGTGATTTCTCCTTTACAACGATGGAATGTTGCTTTATAATGGATGTATAGAAGAAATGCACAAAAAAAGGAGAGATTTACGTATGAAACTGGGCGTTTTCACGGTGCCGTTAGCGAGCATGTCTTTGGACGATGCCTGCGCATGGCTGGCGAAAAAGGGTGTACAGATGGTGGAAATCGGCTGCGGCGGTTGCCCCGGCAATGCCCATTGTAACGCCGAGGAATTGCTGGCGGACGATGAGAAATGTCGTGTGTTTTTGGAAACGGTGGCACGTCACGGGCTGCAGATTAGCGCCCTGTCCGCCCACGGCAATATGGTGCACCCCGACCCTGCGGTGGCGGCGGCCTATGAGCGCGATTTCGTCAACGCCATCCTGCTGGCGGAGAAGCTGGGTATCCCCGTGGTCAACACTTTCTCGGGCTGTCCCGGCGGTGGACCTGAGGACAAGACGCCCAACTGGGTCACCTGCCCTTGGCCGGATGATTTCAGCCGCTCTTTGGCTTATCAGTGGGACGAGGTGCTGATTCCCTATTGGAAGGAAAAGGCCGCCTTTGCCCGTGCCCACGGCGTGAAGATTGCGCTGGAACTCCACCCCGGTTTTTGCGTCTACAACACCGCCACCCTCCTGCGCTTGCGTGAGGCTTGCGGCCCCGAAATCGGTGCCAATCTCGACCCCAGCCACCTCTTCTGGCAGGGTATGGACATCGTCACCGTCATCCGTGAATTGGGTCGTGCCGGCGCCATCTTCCACTTCCACGCCAAGGATACGTGGGTGGACCCTGCCAACACTGCCAAGAACGGCGTGCTGGACACCGGTCACTATGGTAACGAACTGGACCGTTCGTGGTATTTCCGCACCGTGGGCTACGGCCACGGCGACGAGTGCTGGAAGGCGATTATTTCCGAACTGCGTTTGGCCGGCTACGATTACGCCATCAGCATTGAGCACGAGGACAGCCTGATGAGCAACAACGAGGGTCTGAGCAAAGCCATCGAGTTTTTAAAAGACACTCTCATTTTCGAGGACCGTGGCGAAATGTACTGGGCGTGAGGAGTGACACTTATGCAACATAATATGGCCATTATCGGCTTCGGCGGTATGGGCTCGTTTCACTACAAAAAGCTGCTGAAAGAGCAGGAGATCGTCTGCACCGGCGTGTGGGACGTCAAACCCGAGCGACGGGAATACGCCGCAAGTCTCGGCCTGCACGCCTACGGCAGTTTGGAGGAGGTGCTGGCGGACGACAGCATTGAAATCGTGCTGATTGCCACCCCCAACGACGTGCACCACCCCATCGCTTTGCAGGCGTTGGCGGCAGGCAAGCACGTCATCTGTGAAAAGCCCGTCACCCTCAACGCCAAACTGCTCACCGAGATGTTGGAGGCGGCGGACAAGGCGGGCAAACTGCTCACCGTCCACCAAAATCGTCGCTGGGACAGAGGCTATCGCATTGTTCATCAGGTGCTGGGTGAGGACGTGTTGGGCGAGATTTATCGTATCGAGTCCCGTGTCCACGGTGCCCACGGAATCCCCGGCGACTGGCGGCAGGACCCGAAGCAAGGCGGCGGTATGGTGTACGATTGGGGCATCCACCTGCTGGATCAGGCGGTGATGCTGTTCCCCGAGGCAAAAATCCAATCGGTGTACGCTACTCTCAACCACGTCACCAACGAGCAGACCGACGACGGCTTCTTCATCGACCTGCTGTTTGACAACGGCATTCACTACATCGTGGAGGTGGGCACCAGCCACTTCATCCCCCTGCCCCGTTGGATGGTGATGGGTCGTGACGGCACTATGCTGCTGGATAATTGGGGCTTGGAGGGAAAAATCGTCTGCGCCCACGGCGAGGACGATAAGGATGTGGTCCCCGTGGTCACCGCCGCAGGCCTGACCAAGACCATGGCGCCCCGTCGGGAGGAAACCATCAAAACCTTGGATATTCCCGACATTTGGCCGGACATCGGCGAGTATTACCGCAATATCACCGCTTGCCTCGAGGGGAGAGAGTCCCCCATCGTCACTCCTGCACAGATGTTGCGTGTTATGCGGCTCATCGACACCGTGTTCGAAGCCGCTCGAGTCGGCCAAGCATTACCTTTTGAAGCATAAATCCACAGAAAGGAGTCTTTTATATGAAACAGTTCCCCATTGCGATTCAGGTCTATTCCATCCGCGACGCCGCCGAGGCGGACTTCCGCGGCACTATGAAAGCCATCAAGGAGATGGGCTACAGTGGTGTGGAGTTGGCCGGCACCTACGGCATGACCGCCGTGCAGATTAAGGAGATCTTGGACGAGGTAGGCCTCACTCTCGTCAGCGCCCACGTGGGCGCCGACCTGATGTGGGATGACAATCTGATGGCGGACTACGCCGCCACGGGGATGAAGTACATCGCCATCCCTTGGTTCCACAAGCCCACCGACGCCGCATTCTTGGCGGACAACATCGAGAAAATCCGCACCTTAGGCGAGCGTTGCAAATCCTTCGGTCTGCAGATGGGCTATCACAACCACGATTTCGAGCTGGAGACCGTTCCCGAGGACGGCCGCCGTGCGTTGGAGGCCTACTACGAGGAGATCGACGCCGATACCCTGAAAACCCAGTTGGATTTGTGCTGGGTGAAGGTGGGCGGCGCCGAGCCCATTGAGTTCTTGCGCCGTTTCGTGGGCCGTGCGCCGACGATTCACTTGAAGGACTATGCCGGCGGCAAGACGGATAAAATGTACGCCCTTATCGACTGTGACGATGAAGAGGCGTCTCAGGCGGCCACCGAGTTTGAGCTGCGCCCCGTGGGTTACGGCTGTCAGGATGTGAAGGGTCTGCTGGAAGCCGCCGAAGCCGTGGGCACCGAGTGGGTGATCGTGGAGCAGGACGAGCCGTCCATGGGCTTGAGCCGTATGGAATGTGCCGAGAAGAGCATAAAATACATTTTGTCCGTAATGGCAGAATAAAAGGAGGATACGACAATGGCAGACATTCAAGATCGTTTTAAGGAAAATCAGGATGTACAGGTGATTGACACCGAGAAAAAGCTGAAAATCGGTATCATCGGCGCCGGCTGGATTGCCGAGGCGCACATCGATATGTATAAGAGAATGCCCGATGTGGACATCGTGGCAGTGGCGGACCTCATCCCCGGTAAGGCACAGGCGCTGTGCGAGCGCTACGGCGTGGAGGGCGTGCACTACTACCTCAGCGGCCACGAGATGTTGGAGGCGGAGGAACTGGACGCCGTGTCTGTCTGTACGTACAACTGCCAGCACGCTCCCTGTGCTATTGACGCACTGGAGCACGGCTGTCACGTGCTGCTGGAGAAGCCCTTTACCGTCACGCTGGACGAGGCGGTGGAGGTTATGCGTGCCGAGAAGAAGAGCGGCAAGATTCTCTCCCTCGGCTTCCAGCCCCGTATGGCGGTCAATATGCAGATGATTAAGAAGATCGTGGACAGCGGCGAGCTGGGTAAGGTTTATTATCTGCAGGCCGGCGGCGGCCGCCGCAGCGGCATTCCCACGCCCTACGGCACCACCTTTATCGAGAAAGAGACCGGCGGTATCGGCGCTATCGGCGACATCGGCACCTATTCGCTGGATATGCTGCTCCACGCCGTGGGCGATCCGAAGCCTTTGACCGTCAGTGGCTACACCTCCAACTTCTTTGGTGTGCGCCCCGACACCTATCCCTGGCACCCCGAATATGCGGAGAAGTTCGGTGTGGACGATTTCGCCGCCGGTTTTATCCGTCTGGAGGGCGGTATCATCCTCGACTTCCGCATTTCTTGGGCTATGCATATGGACACCTGCGGCGACGCCCTGATTCTGGGCACCGAGGGTGCTCTGCGCATTCCCTCCACCGAGTGCTGGAACGGCGACTTCCCCAGCCCGTTGAAGGTGTACAAGAAGGTGGCGGGTCAGGAGATTTGCTACGAGGTGCCTCGCTGTGACGACGACAACTTCGGCAAGATGTTCTACGGTAAGGTGCGCTCCTTCCTCGACGCCATCAAAAACGGCGGCACCGCACCCGTGCCTTCCTCTCAGATCATCTACAATCAGGCCATCATCGACGGTATCGTTCGCTCCAACGAGTTGGGCCGTGAGATTGAGATTGAGATTCCCGAAATCTAATTTTTCCGCAAGGAGGCGGCGGCATGCCCAACCTTGAACTGTATGAAAAAAAGGTGCTCAGCGACGGGGAATTGCCCGTACAGCTGGCCTATAACAACCACGCGGTCTGCGGCGAAATCTTCGGCAGTCACTGGCACGAACATATCGAGATGCACTATCAGTATGCAGGCACCGCCATCTTCCATATCGATCAGGAGTGCTACGAGGTTCAGGCAGGCGATTTGATTATCGCCAACCGCAACGAACTCCACGCAGGGTATAGCACCCAGGTGCCCTACGAGGCGAAACTCTTGGTGTTTGACCCCTCCGATCTTTCCGCTGAGTTGGGAGAGAAGAATCTGCGGTTTCAATCCTTGATTCGCGGTGACGTCATCATTCGGAGTATGATGGAGAGCATATTCGACGAGTATCTGCGCAAGGGCGTTGGCTATCGTGCCCTCTGCCGTGCCCGTGTGACCGAGCTGTTGGTGTACCTCAGCCGCCACTATGCGGTGGAGAGTATCGCCGCAAAGGACGCCGTGAAGCGGCGCCGTGATTTGGAACGGTTGCAGCCTGCGCTGGATTATATCGAGCAGAACTATGCCGAGCGCATTTCGGTGGCGGATTTGGCGCAGCTGCTGTGCCTCAGCCCCGACCGCTTGGGTCATCTGTTCCGCGATGGCGTCGGTCAGGCGCCGCTGCAGTACATCAATGAGATTCGCCTGCGTAAGGCGATGAATCTGCTCAAAACCGAGGAATACACCGTCACCGAAGTGGCGCAGGCGGTGGGATTCTTTGACTACAACCACTTCGGTCGTCTCTTCCGCCGCCGTTATGGGTGCACACCCAATCAGGTGCGGCAGGGCAAGGTTGTGGCTGTGGAATAAGACGCAAAAAAATCACCGACGGATTTCCGTCGGGGATTTTTTATAGCCGATTATAATATGTTATCCATCTTGAGGGTGAGCAATAACACCAGCAAACCGATGACCAGCATAATGACGCCGAAGAGATAGGTATTGGTTTTGGCCTCTTTGGTGGTCATCCAACGCTTGCCACGGGTGTGGGTGAAGAAATAGCCTACCTTGCCAAAGCCGCCCACGCCACAGGCGGTGAGAATGAGAAACAGCAGACCCGCGGCGGTCTGTGCGGCGGCGGTATAATAGCCAAGCAAGGTGAGGGGAATGGGAATCTCCGACAGCCACATCACCAAGCCGATGAGGGGCAGGAGAATAACGAGGGTGAGCAGAACGATGTCCAGCAGACGCGAAAAAAGATTGCGCGGCCGCCGCTGATGATATTCGGAGTCGGTGTGGACGCCGTAATCGTATTCGTATTTACGTCGTTTTCGACCAAACATTGTCATCACCTCGGTCTGTAAGATCTGGTCTAATTATAGCACGTTTCCGCGAAAAAGCAAGAGAAAAAGGGGCGGAGATGGAGAGATTTGAACCGGTTTTGCGCCGAGTTTGTGCTTGTCGCAGTGTGTACAAGCGCAAAACCTTCGAAAAGGCTAGTGCCTTTTCGAGTCCTGCATCCCACACGATTTCAACGAAAAAAAGAGACACCACCGAGAGGTGGTGTCTCTTTTTTGCGAAAGAGCAGTAAAAAGGTGTATAAAAGTAGGTAAGAACAGTAAAAAGGTGTGTGATTTTGCTCTATTAACTACTCGACAAATTGGAATTTGTTTTATTGTTTTCTGCTTACAATAATGTATGCGTTATCGGTTTCAATTACATTTACAACCGACATTGCGGTTTCTTCGATAATCAATGTTATATTATCGAGAGTATCGGGATACACCTTGATTTTGCGAGTTCCCATATCAATATATTCACTTTGGTTTTTATCAATGGATAAGCAAAAGATGCCGTTATCATTTAACAATTTATCAACCTTGTTGATGACAGCTTCCTTGTTTTCGAAGTGCATCATTGTGAGGGACGAATATATAACATCGAATGTTTCATCAAATTCGTGACCATTAAAATCGCCACATATGAAGGAAATATTGCTGTATTCATTTAGATTATCTTTTGCTCGCTCAATAGTTTTGGGAGAAATATCAATGCCTGTCATCTTTAAGCAGCACGGAGCAACCTTAACGGCGATTCTTCCTGTGCCAATACCGATTTCCAAAACTGACTTATCTTTGGAAAGCTCCAACGCTTCCAAAAACGGTTCGCCATCCCATTTGCTCATATATTCTTGTAAAACGGGGGGATCACGGAAGGGATCGTTTTGTTCTTCTATCAACAGATCATAATGATCGATTACATCCATAGTAACTGCCTCCGTCAAATTCTTATTTATCGATGAGTTTATTGTATCATAAAAGCGATAGTGTTTCAAGTGAAATATTCGGCGCACGCCGAATGTGAAATAATTCACTTTGGAAATTGTGAAATATTGCTCCTTCGTTGCAATGTGAAATGAAATAAATCCCCTAACGCGCCGCAGCGCATTTCACACGCGGAGCGTATTTCACGCACGCAGCGCATTTCACAAATCCCGCAAGGGATTTATTTCGTTGAAAAAAGCACACATTGTCTTGGTAGACAAATGTGTGCTTTTTTCTGGCGGAGATGGAGAGATTTGAACTCTCGCGGTGCTATTAACACCCTACCGCATTTCGAGTGCGGACCCTTCAGCCACTTGGGTACATCTCCGTATGTGCGTCTGCGCACCGCCTATTATACACACCGTACACCATCTTTGTCAACCACAAAATACGTTCCACTCCTAATAAAAGAAGAAAACTATTGACAAAATATGGGCGGTTGTGCTACACTTGCTCACGTAGATAGAGGCGCATCGTGTCAAGAGTACTCCGCCGTGGCCCGTATGGGTGGCTGCCGCAGCCGTGGGGGAAAGGGGCCGTTGCCGAAGTGGCTGCCGTGGCAGGGCAGTCGGCTGGCAGTGCGGAGAACATCCGCCCTGTTGTCGCAGGAATGCGGAGGGCTATCCGATTCATATATCCATAATGGATTTGTGAGGGATGGCCGCATTATGCTGCTGTCTCTTTTTTCGTGTATAAGACCCTATCAGAAAGGAAAGATATTTATGAAAAACACCATCTTTACCGGTGCCGCTACCGCCATCGTCACGCCTATGACCGCAGCGGGCGTGGACTACGATCAGTTCGGCCGTCTGATTGATTGGCAGATTGAGGCAGGTATCGACGCCATCGTGGTGGCCGGCACCACCGGCGAGGGATCCACCCTCTCCGACGCCGAGCACAAGGAGGTCATCCGCTACTGCGTGCAGCGTGTGGCCGGTCGTGTGCCCGTCATTGCCGGCACCGGCTCCAACGACATCGCCTACGCCATCTCCCTGACCAAGTTTGCCTGTGAGGTGGGCGCCGACGCCATGCTGCTGGTGACCCCTTACTACAATAAGGCTACCCAGAAGGGTCTGATTCAGTCCTTCACCGCCGTGGCGGATATCAGCACCAAGCCTTGTATCCTCTACAACGTGCCTTCTCGTACGGGTTGCAACCTGCTGCCTGCCACTGTGGCAGAACTGGCGAAGCACCCCAACATCGTGGCCATCAAAGAGGCCAGCGGCAACATCTCTCAGATTGCCCAGGTGGCACACCTGTGCGGCGATTCCATCGACATCTATTCGGGCAACGACGACCAGATCGTCCCCGTGATGAGTCTGGGCGGCAAGGGTGTCATCTCCGTGCTGTCCAACCTGATGCCGCTGGAGACCTCCCGTATCTGCCACGATTATCTGGAGGGCAATACCGCCGCCGCCACCGCCAAACAGCTGGAACTGCTGCCTTTGATTGACGCCCTCTTCTGCGAGGTCAATCCCATCCCCGTCAAGGCGGCCATGTCCGCTATGGGTTACGGCGAGAATTATCTGCGCCTGCCCCTGACCCCTATGGAGGAGGCCCACGCAGAGGTGCTGTATAACTTGATGAGAGAGCAGAATCTAATTTAAAAAGGCATATTTTCGCTCACGCTGCGTTAAAATGCTTGCGAATACACACAGTATTCGCTGCGCTTTTGCCTTGATTGAGCAAAAAACTGCTCTTTTTAATTTTTCTACGGAAAAAAGGAGTGATTTTATGAAAATCGCTATTTACGGCTACGGCAATTTGGGCCGTGGCGTGGAGTGCGCCCTGTATCAGGCTCCCGATATGGAGTGCGTGGGCGTGTTCACCCGCCGTCCGCCCGAGAGTGTGCAGACGGTGCTGGGCACACCCGTGTATCACGTGGACGATTTAGCCGCACATAAGGAAAATATCGACGTTATCATCATCTGCGGCGGTTCGGCTACCGATCTGCCTAAGATGACCCCTGCACTGGCAAAAGAATACAACGTGGTGGACAGCTTTGACACCCACGCCGCCATCCCCGCCCATTTTGCGGCGGTGGACGCCGCCGCCAAAGAGGGCGGCACCGTGGCGCTGATTTCCGGTGGCTGGGACCCCGGTATGTTTTCCCTCAATCGGTTGTACGCCTCCGCTATCCTGCCCGAGGGCAAGGATTACACTTTCTGGGGGCGTGGCGTCAGCCAGGGTCACTCCGACGCCATCCGCCGTATTGACGGCGTGGCGGACGCACGCCAGTACACCGTGCCCATTGAGGCGGCGCTTGAGGCGGTGCGCAGTGGTAGCAATCCCGACCTCACCACCCGTGAGAAGCACCTGCGTGAGTGCTACGTGGTGGCTGAAGAGGGCGCCGATTTGGCGCGTATCGAGCGAGAGATTAAGGAAATGCCCAACTACTTCGCCGATTACGATACCACCGTCACCTTCATCACCGCCGAGGAGTTGGCGGCCAACCACAGCGGCATTCCCCACGGCGGTTTTGTCATCCGCACCGGTGTCACCGGCAAAGAGGGGGAGCACAAGCACACCATTGAGTACAGCCTGAAGCTGGACTCCAATCCCGAGTTTACCGCCAGCGTGCTGGTGGCATATACTCGCGCGGTGTACAAAGCATTTCTGCGTGGCGAAAAGGGTTGTAAGACGGTGTTTGACGTGGCTCCTGCCGATCTGTCGCCGTTGT
Organism: Acutalibacteraceae bacterium; assembly: GCA_045544815.1. GTDB lineage: Bacteria > Bacillota > Clostridia > Oscillospirales > Acutalibacteraceae > UBA5905. The sequence continues at coordinate 15,407 of JAZPZT010000051.1, forward strand.
CCGGCGAGGAATTGAGAGCAAAAATGCTCTAATTGAAAGGATTTTTATTCCCATGGATTTTTCTAAGGATTTGATTTGTGAAAACCTCACCGTCGAGGAGGGTGTTCTCCACTTTGCAGGGCAGAGCACCGTCGCCTTGGCGCAGAAATACGGCACGCCCCTCTATCTGATGGACGAAGATCGCATTCGCCGGCAGGCTCGTGTGTATCGCGACACCCTGCGGGAGTGCTTCGGAGAAAAGGGTCACGCCCTCTACGCTTCCAAAGCCTGTGCTTTCAAGCGGATGTACGCCATTATGGCGGAGGAGGGCTTGGGCGTGGACGTGGTGTCCGCAGGCGAGATTGCCACGGCCCACAAGGCAGGCTTCCCGATGGGAAATGCCTATTTTCACTCCAACAATAAGACGGATGCCGATATCGCCTATGCCATGGACTGCGGCGTGGGCACCTTCGTGGTGGACCACCCCGAGGAGTTGATCGCCATCAACGCCATCGCAGGGGAAAAAGGGATTGTCCAGTCGGTGATACTGCGTATCACCCCCGGTATCGACTGCCACACTTACGAGGCGGTGAACACGGGCAAGGTGGATTCCAAATTCGGCTCTGCCATCGTCACGGGCGACGCTTCCCGCATTACCGCACAGGCGCTGTCCCTGCCTAATGTGAAACTCTGCGGTTTCCATTGTCACATCGGCTCTCAGGTGTTCGATTCCTCCGTGTACATCGCCACCGTGGACGTGATGGTGGATTTCCTTAAGGATATGCTGGACACCCACGGCTATGCGGCGGAAAAACTGGATATCGGCGGCGGCTACGGCGTGCGCTATATCGCCTGTGAGCCTACCATCGACATCGCCTCCAGTATCCGTGAAGTGGCGGCCTATATGAAAGAAAAAGTCGCTTCCGTGGGCATTGAGATGCCCCACGTGTATATGGAGCCCGGTCGCTCCATCGTGGCGGACGCCGGCCTCACCCTCTACACCGTCGGTGCGGTGAAGAAAATCGAGGGATACAAAAACTACGTGTCCGTGGACGGCGGTATGACCGACAACCCTCGCTTTGCGCTGTACGGCGCACCCTATACGGTGCTGCCTGCCACCCGATTGGGTGCCGATCGAGATATGACCGCCGACGTGGTGGGGCGCTGCTGCGAGAGCGGCGATATCATCCAGCCCGACGTGGCGCTGCCTGCGGATATGGCTCGCGGCGAGTTGTTGGCGGTGCTGACCACGGGTGCCTATCACTATTCCATGGCGTCCAACTACAACCGCATTCCTCGTCCTCCCGTGGTGATGCTGCGTGACGGCGAAAGTTACGTTGCCGTCCGCCGCGAAACTTTGGAGGATATTCTCGCACTGGATGAATAAGCAAAACGCCTGCGTGGTTTGTGCCACGCAGGCGTTTTTTTGCGGTTGACAGAGGACGGCAAGATTTGGTATGATAAGGATAACAATGGATTACTGTGCACTTGCGTGCATGTTCTATAAAGGAGAGTCTGGGATGAAGCGAGTAGTTACCGTTTTGTTGATCGTGGCGTTGGTTATGGCCGTGCTGTCCACCACCTACGTGCACGCTGCCCTGCAGGGTGTGGGTGACGTCAATGGCGATGGTCGGGTGAATAACCGTGACTTGGGTTATTTGCAGTTGGTGCTGAATGACGATGTCGCCGTAGAGGGCGACGCCGACCTGAATGCCGACGGCAAGGTGAACAATCAAGATTTGGGTCTGCTTCAGCAGACCCTCGTTGGCGAGGAGCGTGTGTTGATGTTGGCTCCTGCCACTAAATACGTCAGATTGGGCACTCCTGCCGCAGAGTATTATCCCAATAATAAGTTGGCTCGCTGTGTGTGGGATATGGCGATTGTCGGTGAGCGTCTGTACGTAGGTTGCGGCGATTACAGCCACAACAGCGGCGATTCTCCCATCCTTTCCTGTGCCCTGAATGATTTGGGTAACTGGATGGAGGAGGCCGTCATCCCTGAAGAGCAGGTCGGTCGTTTCATCAATATTAACGGCGTGCTCACCATCCCCGGTTTCGACTCCGTTGGCTCAGCGAAAAACAGTTCGTATTACGAGTTGTTGGACGGCGAATGGGTACAGCAGGACATTCTTCCCTTCGGTCTGCACAATTTTGATATCGCTTGGTTCCAGGGTCGTATGTACGCCGCTGTCGGCGCCAATCGCGGTGATTATCCCATCGCCTATACCGAGGACGGCGTGACCTATCAGACCATTTCGATGTATAAGGATGGCAAACTGCTGGATACCGCCAACAGCGACGTGGTACGCTCCTCCAATCTGTACGTGCTGAACGATGAGCTCTACGCCGACTTTTGGTATGAGGACGAAGCGCAAACGCGTTCCATCTTCGAGATGTATCACTACAACGTGGAGGAGGATTGTTTCGAATACGTGGCAGACCTGAAGGAATCCACCCACGGTGGCAAATACAGTCCTGCCTATCTGCCTTTGTGGGAGAAGCAGGCGGTAAACGATAAGATGTTCCTCACCACGGGTTATTTGTTCTGTACCACCGATTTCGAGCAGTACACCCAGGTGCTGATGCCCTACGAGGCGCTGGTATACGATATGGAGGCCTTTGGTGGTCGCCTGTATTTGCTCACCGCCTATGAGGTGGACGGTCAATACAAGGTGACGGTGTACAGCACCACTGCCGCTGACCCCACCGACCTGCGCACCGAAGCCACCTATACCTACGCGCTGATGCCTACCTCTTTTGCAGTCAATGCAAGCAATTTCTTTATCGCTATGGGCGATTGGTACAATAGCGGCTCCGACGGTAACGGTGTCATCCTGCAGGTTAAGAGATAATCATAAGTGTAAGAAAAAGAGCCTGACCAATTACGGTCAGGCTCTTTTTCTATATGTGAGAGGACAAAGGTAAAAGCGGAATTACAGTACCCGCACACGGATGATACCGTCGATAGCGGCAATCTTGGCAGGTACGTCGTCGGCCACGGCACCGGCCACGTCCAACACGGTGTAGGCCAAATCCTTACGGGATTTGTTGGTCATGGACTCGATGTTGACGCCGCAGGCGGAAACCAGCGAGGAAATCTGCGCCAACATATTGGGGATGTTCCGGTGCAATACGCAGATACGCACGTCGCCGGCGCGAGGAACGTTCACGTCGGGGAAGTTGACCGAGTTGATGATGTTACCATCCTCCAAGTAAGCTTTCAGTTGGTTGGCGGCCATTACCGCGCAGTTGTCCTCGCTCTCAGGGGTGGAGGCGCCCAGATGGGGAATAGCCACTACGTTAGCCACACCCAGCATTTCGTCGGTGGGGAAGTCCACCACGTAGGCGGCGACCTTGCCGCTCTCCAAAGCGGCCAGCATAGCGTCGCTGTCCACTAAGCCGGCACGGGAGAAGTTGAGGACACGCACGCCGTCCTTCATAGCGGCGAAGGCGGCGGCATTCAGCATACCCTTGGTGTCGGGCACCAGCGGCACGTGGACGGTGATGTAGTCGCATTCCGCATAGATTTCATCCAGCGTATTGGCGTGATGGATGTGACGGGACAGCTTCCACGCCGCGTCCACCGACAGATAGGGATCGTAGCCGTAGACGTCCATACCCAGCGCCACGGCGGCGTTGGCCACCAGCACGCCGATGGCGCCCAGACCGATGACACCCAACTTCTTGCCCAGCAATTCGGGGCCGGCATAGGCGCTCTTGCCCTTTTCCACCAGCTTGCCCACGGCGTCGCCTTCGCCCTTGAGGGTCTGCGCCCAAGCAATACCGTCCACCACCTTACGGGAGGCGAGGAACAGGCCGGCCAGCACCAATTCTTTCACGGCGTTGGCGTTGGCACCGGGGGTGTTGAACACCACGATGCCCTGCTCGCTGCATTTATCAATGGGAATATTGTTGACGCCGGCGCCGGCACGGGCGATGCCCAGTAGGGTGTCGGGCAGGTCCATATCGTGCATAGCGGCGGAGCGCACCAGCACGCCCGCTGCGCCTGCCATCTCGTCGGTGATGGTGTAGGCGGCGCCCAAGCGGTCGGTACCGCAGGCGGCGATCTTATTTAAAGTACAAATCTTCATATCAAGCGTTCTCCTCTTCGAACTTCTTCATAAAGGCAACCAAAGCCTCCACGCCTGCCACGGGCATAGCGTTGTAGATGGAGGCACGCATACCGCCCACCGAGCGGTGACCCTTAATATTGACGAAACCGGCGGCCGTCGCCTCCTTGACGAATTTCGCATCCAGCTCGTCGTTGCCGGTGACGAAGGGCACGTTCATCAGAGAGCGGTCCTCCGGCACCACGGTGCCACGGAACAGGGCGGAGCTATCCAGGAAGTCGTACAGCATCTTCGCCTTTTTCTCGTTGATTTCCCACATCTTCTCCAGGCCGCCGACCTCGTTCTTAATCCACTCCAGCACCAGCTTCATCACGTAGATGGTGTAGCAGGGAGGGGTGTTGAACATGGAGCCGTTATCGGCGTGGGTCTGATAGTTGAACATAGTGGGGGTGATATCCATCGCTTTGCCGATGAGATCCTCACGGATGATGACCACCGTCACGCCGGCGGGCGCCATATTCTTCTGTGCACCGGCATACAGCACACCGAACTTGCTCACGTCGATGGGACGGGAGAGAATGCAGGAGGAAATATCCGCCACCAGCGGCACGTCGCCCGTGTCGGGCAGGTCGTGATACACGGTGCCGTAGATGGTGTTATTCATACAGATGTGCACGTAGTCTGCCTCGGGATCCAGATCCTCTTTCGCCACCTTGGGGATGTAGGAGAAGGTCTTATCCTCGGAGGAGGCTACCGCACGGGCGGCGCCGTAGCGAGCCGCCTCTTTATAGGCTTTCTTTGCCCACTGACCGGTGATGATATAGTCGGCCTTGCCGCTACCGGTCATCAGGTTCATAGGCACCATCGCAAACTGGGATGAAGCACCGCCCTGCAAAAACAGCACTTTGTAATTGTCGGGGATGTTCATGATCTCGCGCAGCAGGGCTTCGGTCGTGTCGATAATGCTCTGGTACACCTTAGATCGATGAGACATCTCCATAACGGACTGACCGCTACCCTCATAGTCCAGCATCTCGGCTGCAGCCTTGGTCAAAACGGCCTCGGGCAGCATGGAAGGACCTGCGGAAAAATTGTACACTCTTGCCATGTCTCATACCTCCATTTTTAATGTGTAAATAATATACGATACTCTCGGGAAGGAGAGATTAGAACGTATTATAACTCTGTTGCTTTAAAAAGTCAATGCTTTAACGCAAAAAAGCAATAAAGTTTGTTAAAAATTTTTCAAAGTTGTGTTTTGAGGCAGGTGAGAGGGGAGAAAACAACGAAAAAAGCCGGTGACCGGTTTGGTCAGCGGCTTTTATATAAACTCTACAATAGATATCAGCGTCTCACGAACAGGATGCCCAGGGTGTTGGGGCCACAGTGAGAGGAGATGGTGCAACCGGCACGGGTGATATAAATCTCGGCGAAGTGCATATGTTTTTCAACAGCGGCCTTGACGATGGCGATGCGCTCCTCGGAGATACCGGAGTGGGTGATGAAGATACGGTCCTGACGGATGTCGTCGCGGCCGCTGAGACGGTCGGCCACGTACTCCTCCAGCACACGATCCAGTGTGCCGCGGTACTTCTTGCTGACGCCCATCTTGCCGCCCTCGTTGGACACCTCGATGCAGGGCTTCAGTTTCAGCACGTTAGCGCCCAGCATAGCCACGGCGGAGCAACGGCCGCCCTTGTGCAGGAATTCCAGATTATCCACGACAAAACTGGCTTCTACCTTTTGGGTGATCTCCTGCACCTCAGCCACAATCTGCTCGACGGGCATACCGGCGGCAATGCGGTCGCCGGCCGCCATCACCACGTGACCAAAGCCGGTGGAGAGGTTGTTACTGTCGATGGCGTAGAGACCTTCCGTCTCCATAGCGGCCAGGCGGCAGGAATTGTAGGTGGTGGAGAGAGCGGAGCCGATGGTGATGCAGATGACGTCGTTACCTGCCTCGAGGTAGGGGTTGACGAAATCCAAAAACTCGTCCATATTGATAGCCGCCGTCTTGGGCAGCTCCTTATGCTCGCGGTAGTGGGCGTAGATGTCGTCGGGGTGGATGTCCACGCCGTCGGAATAGGTGTTCTCACCCAAATTAACGTGCAAGGGAATGACTTTCACCTGATATTTTTCGATCAATTCAGGGCTCAGGTCGCAGGTGCTGTCGGCACACAAAACGATGGGCTTTGCCATGGCAAAATCTTCCTTTCGATTTCAAATTTCGAATCACAACATCAAATAGTATAGCACAGAATTGAAAAATATGCAATACCCAGTCGAAAGATGGAAATTTTCCTATGAATTCACAAAATACTCTTGCTTTTTGCGCCGCTTGTGATACAATAAAAATAACGAAATTTTGGTAAAGGCGGTGGCAGATATGGCCTCTCATTTTCACAGCGCTCACGGCGCGAAAAAAGTGCATATAGGGCTGGTGGTGTGTTTGGCGATTATCTGCGCGCTGGCTGTGGCGCTGTGCGCCGTGGCGGTGTACACCGTGACCACGGTAGAGAAGATGCGCGGCGCCTTCACCACCGTCCAGAGCGAGCTGGCGGACGCCTCTGCACAGTTGGCGGAGAAGGACGCTATCATCGCCCAACAGCAGGGCACGATTGATGAACAAAACGGTACCATTCAGGACCAAAACGATAAGATTGAAGAGCAGCAGGGCACCATCGATGACCAAAAGGATGAGATTGCTGACCTCAAGGTGCAGATTGCATTAAAGAACACCGCACCCGGTGACCCCAATCTGCCGCCCGTGGGCGAGTATAAGGATTACGCAGGGCAGAAGATTGTGGCACTCACCTTTGACGACGGCCCCGGCCCTTACACCGAAGAGCTGCTGGATTTCCTTAAGCAGGAGGGTGTACGGGTCACTTTTTTTGTGCTGGGTACTCGTGTGGATTCTTATCCTAAGCTGATTCGCCGTATGGCGGCGGAGGGCCATGAGATCGGCAACCACTCCAACGCACACAATATGCTCCACCGTATGGATTTGGTGGGTGTGCGCAATGAGATGGGCAAATGCGCCGAGAAGATTGAAAAGCTGTTGGGCTACCGTCCCACCATTATGCGCTGCCCCGGCGGTAATAAAAACAGCGCCGTGGAACAGTATGCCAAAGAGGCGGGGATCCCCATCGCTTATTGGAGTGTGGATACGCTGGATTGGAAATCCCGTGATAAGGACGCCATCCTCGATATCGCCTTTGGCAAAAACGGTATCAAAGACGGCTCCATCGTGCTGATGCATGATATTCACAAGACCACTATCCCTGCGGCCAAGGAAATGATTCTGCGGCTTAAGAAAGAGGGTTACGTGTTCGTCACCACCTCGGAATTGATTGCGGCGCGCCGTGGCGGTATCGTGGCCGGAAAACAGTATTCGTAATCGCACGTAAGATAGCCTAAGCAGGCGGACGGTTTCGTCCGCCTGCTTTTTTGTGTTTTGTACAAGCCACAAACGAAAAATTTAATTCAAAGCAACGGTGCCGAGTGTTTCTCAATAATCATCAACGCCGCTATTTTACCATTTTACGAAGAAATAGCAAATTTTTAATGATTTTTCGGAAAAATTTCGGTTTTTGTAAAGAAAATCCCTTGACAAGCGGAAAATCTTGGTGTATGATACTAAACTGCCTTAATATGAGGAGTTTACGCCTTTTTAGGAAATGGGTATGGCAAAATGCCCAAAAATCGGAACGAAACTTCTCACATTTTCTGCGGTGCCAAACACCCGAAAAACCGCAGAAAAGCAGGCAAAACCATAGGCAAAAGCATCTGGTTATCCAACCATTTCACCCCACCCGGAAGATGGGGTGAGACATTTTAAAAGAAGGAGTGATCGGGTTAAATGGCAAGCATTAAACCGGTAAAGCTGGGCAATAACGTCCGCATGAGCTTTGCCAAGATCAACGAAGTGCTGGAGATGCCCAACCTCATCGAGGTGCAGAAGAATTCCTACCAGTGGTTCCTGCAGGAGGGTCTGCGTGAGGTCTTTGACGAGACCGCCGCTATCACCGACTACAACGGCAACTTGGTGCTGGATTTCATTGGCTTCCGCATTGAAGAGACCCCCAAGTATACCGTCGAGGAGTGCAAGGAGCGTGACGTGACCTACGCCGCCCCCATGTACGTCCGTGTCCGTTTGCAGAATTTGGAGACCGGCGAGATTAAAGAGTCCGAGGTCTTTATGGGTGATTTCCCCATCATGACCGAGAGCGGCACCTTTGTGATTAACGGCGCAGAGCGTGTCATCGTTTCTCAGCTGGTGCGTTCCCCCGGTGTGTATTTCGATATGTCTCACGACACCGTGGGTAAGGAGCTGTTCACCTCCACCGTCATCCCCAACCGTGGTGCATGGCTGGAGTACGAGACCGACTCCAACGATACCTTCTTCGTGCGTATCGACAAGAATCGCAAGATCCCCGTCACCGTGCTGGCCCGTGCTATGGGCCTGAGCACCGACGCCGAGATTCTGGAGTTCTTCGGTGAGGACGAGCGCATTCTCGCCACCTTGGAGAAGGATACCACCAAGAATAAGGCCGAGGCTCTGATTGAGATCTACCGCAAGCTGCGTCCGGGCGAGCCTGCGACTGTTGAGGCCTCTCAGCAGCATTTGGATAACCTGTTCTTTGACCCCCGTCGTTACGACATTTCCCGTGTGGGTCGCTATAAATACAATAAGAAGTTGGGTCTGTCCAACCGTTTGGCCGGTTGCACCCTGAGCCGCGACGTCATCAACCCCATCACCGGCGAGATTGTCGAGGCCGGTCAGGTGGTGTCCCGCGAGCTGGCTCGTGAGCTGGAGGACGCCGGTGTCACCGTCGCTTACGTGGCGGTCGAGGAGCACGGCAACACCCACGAGGTGAAGATTGTGTCCACCGGTATGGTCGACCTGCAGAAGCACGTCAGCGCCACCGTCTACGACGCCGTCAAGAAGGTGGTCAACGAGCGCGTTAAGTTCGTTGTGCTGGCCGAGATTTTGGCTCAGGATCTGACCGAGGAGGAGCTGATCGCCACTCTGATTGCCCGTGTGAAGGAGCTGATCCCCAACACCATCACCGTGGACGATATCCTCTGCTCCATCAACTACCTCAACT
>JAZPZT010000052.1:0-2164 GCA_045544815.1 Acutalibacteraceae bacterium
CCAAGCCCTTGCTACGGGCGTTGGCCAAAGAGCCGCAAGCCATCAGGTCGTCGAAAGCGGTGACCTGGGCACGAATGAAACCACGCTCGAAATCGGTGTGGATACGGCCGGCGGCCTTAGGCGCCTTCCAGCCACGGCAGATAGTCCAGGCGCGCACCTCTTTCTCACCGGCGGTGAGGAAGGAGATGAGACCCAGCAGGTGATAACTCTTCTGAATCAGACGATCCAAACCGGACGTGGTTAGCCCCAACTCGGAGAGGAACATTAACTTTTCCTCAGCGTCCATATCCACGATGTCCGCCTCCATCTGGGCACAGATGGGCAACACCTCGGCACCCTGCTCGGCAGCCAGCGCCTCCACCTTCTGATAGTGGGGATTGCCCGTAGGCTCGCCGCCCACGAAATCGCTCTCGGTCAGGTTGGCGGCGTAGATGATGGGCTTGGAGGTCAGCAGAGCCATCTGGCCCATCATGCCCACCTCGTCCTCGTCGCACTCCAGCGCGCGGGCGGGCTTGCCCTCCTCCAACAGCGCCTGCAGACGCTTGAGAAAGTCCAGTTCCTTCTGCAGACTCTTGTCGCCCTTGAGGTCCTTAGTGACACGGGCGATGCGGCGCTCCACCATCTCCATATCGGAGAAAATCAGCTCCAAGTCAATGGTCTCGATGTCACGCAGAGGGTCGATACTGCCCTCTACGTGGATGATGTCGTCATTCTCAAAGCAGCGCACCACGTGGACGATGGCATCGCACTCACGGATGTTGCCGAGGAATTTGTTGCCCAAACCTTCGCCCTTGCTGGCGCCCTTAACGAGGCCGGCGATGTCTACAAACTCGATGACGGCAGGGACGATAGGCGGCACCTTGGCGCCGTCGGTGTACATCTCCTGCAAGGCGGTCAGACGGCTGTCCGGCACCGCCACCACACCCACGTTGGGGTCGATGGTGCAGAAGGGAAAATTGGCGCTCTGGGCGCCGGCGTTGGTAATAGCGTTAAACAAAGTGGACTTACCCACGTTGGGTAGACCGACGATACCTAATTTCATAACTGTTTTTCTCTCCTTAAAAAGCCTTGATATCACTGGGGTTGTGCAGCTTGGTGCGGTTTTTATTCACCAATTCTTCACCAATTTTACACCCGTTTTGTCACGGCATTGTTTTTGCTCAGTTTGGTATTATACCGCATTTGCGTAAGGATTTCAAGTAAGTAGAAAAAGATTTTGGGGGTTTGTTTACACTTTATCGCTCGATTCGAACTGATGGACCGCTTTCAAGAACTTCATACGCTTTACCGGTTAACGGAATGGTGCGATAACTTTGCTTGGATTTAGGTGGCCCTGCATGCCAGCCTCGCTCTGAATAACGGTATTCTAACATTTTATCGACAGTAAGCGTTCTTCTCTTCCAATCAATCGCAATATTTTGTTTTCACTTTACCTTAACGCAAAAAAGAGCCTGCGACCGTGGTCGCAGGCTCTTTTTGTGCGCGGAGATAAACCATGAAATATAGCGCAGCGGTAGTGTTTCAAATTCAATGTGGTGACAACCGTAACCTCGGTCGTCACACAGGGTATTTCTTACAAATTCAGGAAATCGGTGCGGTAGGACAGGCCGAAGGCGTCGGCAACGGCTTTTAACTCCTCGTCGCGGATGGTGTTTACGTGGGGCAGGTGAGCGATCTTCATATACAGCTCTGCCGCCTTCTCCACTGTCTCGATGAGGCCGAAGGTCTCGTCCATATTGCGGCCTGCGCCGTAGATACCGTGCAGACCCCATACCACCAGACGATAATCCTCCATCTTCTGCGCGGTAGCCACGCCGATCTCGTTGTTGCCGCACACCATCCAGGGCAGCACGCCGATACCGTCGGGGAACACCACGATGCACTCGGTGCACATCTCCCAAATGGTGTGGGTAAAGGCCTTGTCCTCCAGCACGTGCACGTGGGTCATAGCCAAGGTGTTGGTGGGATGGGTGTGCACCACCACACGGTGCTGCGGATCTTTCTTCAGTCGGGTCATATGGCCCATCAGGTGAGCAGGCAACTCGCTGGTGAAGCGGCCGCCGTCCTTGTATCCCCACAGCAGTTCCGCCGTTGTGCCGTCCTTAGCAATGCGGATGATACCCAGATTGGTCTCGGGGTCTTTCTCCACGTTCTTGAAATACTT
>JAZPZT010000053.1:0-43407 GCA_045544815.1 Acutalibacteraceae bacterium
CCCCTCGCTTTTCAGCGAGGGGCTTCTAACACAAGAAAAGGGAAAGGAAGATTACTTCTTGAACTTGGGACGGGCCACGTACTCGGTGTGCAGGATATCGTGAGCCTTATGGCTGCCGTAGGAGCCCAGATACTCCTCGTACAGAGCCTTGACGAAGGGGCTCTCATGGCTCTTTCGCAGAGTCATGGCGGCATCCTGATCGTACAGAGCCTTGGCACGCATAGCCTTGATATCGAACACGTTCAGCACGGAAGCGGGCTGGATGGGCTGACCGCCGCCATTGACACAGCCGCCGGGGCAGCACATAATCTCGACGAAGGTCCAAGGAGCGGTGCCGGCCTTGATCTGATCCATCACGTAGTTGGCGTTGGCGATACCGGAGGCGACAGCCACCTTGATCTCCATACCGTTGATGGTATAGGTAGCCTCCTTGAGACCCTTGGTGCCACGAACCTCGTGGAACTCCACGGCCTCGTTGGAGGTGCCGGTGAGCCAATCGTTGGCGGTACGCAGGGCAGCCTCCATAACACCGCCGGTAGCGCCGAAGATAACGGCGGCGCCGGTGTCGGTGCCCATGGGATCGTCAAACTCCTCATCGGGCAGGAAATTGAACTTAATACCGGCACGCTCGATCATACGAGCCAGCTCACGGGTGGTGATGGAAATATCCACGTCCATATTGCCGTTCTCGTTCATCTCCTCGCGGCCCACCTCGAACTTCTTGGCGGTGCAGGGCATCACGGAAACGGACACGATCTTGGCAGGGTCAATGCCCATCTTCTCAGCATAATAGGTCTTCAGCAAAGCGCCGAACATCTGCTGGGGAGACTTACAGGTGGACAGGTTGGCCAACTGCTCGGGATAGTACAGCTCCGCGAACTTGACCCAACCGGGAGAGCAGGAGGTAATCATGGGCAACACGCCGCCATTCTGAATACGCTCCACCAGCTCGTGTGCCTCCTCGACGATGGTGACGTCGGCGGCGGCGTCGGTGTCGAACACCTTATCAAAGCCCAGACGGCGCAGAGCGGCAACCATCTTGCCCTCCACGTTGGTGCCGATGGGCAGGCCGAACTCCTCGCCCAAAGCGGCGCGCACGGCAGGGGCGGTCTGCACCACCACGTACTTGTCGGGGTCAGCCAGAGCGGCCCACACCTTGGCGGTGTCGTCACGCTCTACCAGAGCGCCGGTGGGGCAAACCACGGTGCACTGACCGCAGGACACGCAGGGGACGTCGTCCATACCCAGCTCGAAGGCGCAGGCAATGTGGGTGTCGATACCGCGGTCGTTGGCGCCGATGACCGACACCAACTGCTGCTTACAGGCGGCGACGCAACGACGGCAGAGAATGCACTTGTTGTTGTCGCGCACCAGATGGGGAGCGGAGTTGTCGATGGTGTAGACGGGCTTCTTACCATCGAAGCGACCGGCGTCCTCAATGCCGTAGTCACGGCACAGCTTCTGCAGCTCGCAATTGGTGGAGCGCACGCAGGTGAGGCACTTACGGTCGTGGGTGGAGAGGATCATCTCCAGAGTGGTCTTGCGGCTCTTCTCAATGCGGGGAGAGGCGGTAACAACCTCCATACCCTCCGACACGGGATACACGCAAGCGGTCACCAGACGGGCGGGACGGCCACCCTCGGAAACCTCGACCATACAAATACGGCAGGCGCCGATTTCATTAATCTCTTTCAAGAAGCACAGAGTGGGGATCTCCACGCCGGCATAGCGGGCAGCCTCCAGAACGGTGGCACCCTTCGGCACGCTGACAGCGGTGCCGTTAATCTTAACATTAACCATATCCATTCTATCCACACTCCTTTCTTACTGCTTGGAAATAGCCTTGAACTTACAAGTGCCCACGCAAGCGCCGCACTTAACGCACTTATCGGCGTCGATAGCGAAGCTCGCCAGCTTGTGGCCGGGGGCGATGTAATCGGTACGGGTGATGGCCTCGGCGGGGCACTGCTTGGCGCACATACCGCAGCCGATACACTTATCGGCGTCGATGATGTAGGTCAGCAGATCCTTACACACGCCGGCGGGACACTTCTTGTCCACCACGTGGGCCACGTACTCGTCACGGAAGAACTTCAGGGTGGACAGCACGGGGTTGGGAGCGGTCTGACCCAGACCACACAAGGAGTTCTCCTTGATGTAGTAGCAGAGCTGCTCCAGCTCGTCGATATCCTCCAAAGTGCCCTTGCCGCTGGTGATCTTATCCAGCATCTCCAGCAGGCGCTGGGTGCCGACACGGCAGGGAGTGCACTTACCGCAGGACTCGTCCACGGTGAACTCCAAGAAGAACTTGGCCATATCCACCATACAGGTATCCTCGTCCATAACGATCAGACCGCCGGAACCCATCATACAGCCGATGGCAACCAGGTTGTCGTAATCCACGGGGGTGTCAAGCAGGCTGGCAGGGATACACCCGCCGGAAGGACCGCCGGTCTGAGCCGCCTTAAACTTCTTACCGTTGGGAATCCCGCCGCCGATCTCTTCGATGATCTCACGCAGGGTGGTACCCATGGGGATCTCCACCAGACCGGTATTCTTAATCTTACCGCCCAGAGCGAAGACCTTGGTGCCCTTGGAGCGCTCGGTACCCATAGAGGCGAACCACTCGGCGCCACGCAGGATGATCTGGGGCACGTTGGCGAAGGTCTCTACGTTGTTCTCCACGGTGGGCATACCGAAAAGACCCTTGACGGCGGGATAGGGAGGACGGGGACGGGGCTCGCCGCGATTGCCCTCGATAGAGGTCATCAGAGCGGTCTCCTCGCCGCACACGAAGGCGCCGGCGCCCAGACGGATGTGCAGGTCAAAGTCGAAGCCGCTGCCGAAGATGTTCTTACCCAGCAGGCCGTACTCACGGGCCTGATCGATAGCGATCTGCAGACGGGCCACGGCGATGGGATACTCGGCACGGACGTAGACGTAACCTTCGGTCGCACCGATGGCGTAACCGGCGATGGTCATAGCCTCCACCAAGCAGTGGGGGTCGCCTTCCAGCACGGAACGGTCCATAAAGGCACCGGGGTCGCCCTCGTCGGCGTTACAGACAACATACTTCTGGGGAGCCTTGTTGGGGGCGGTCAGCGCCCACTTACGGCCGGTGGGGAAGCCACCGCCGCCACGGCCGCGCAGGCCGGAATCCAGGATGACCTGAATGACCTCGTCGGGGGTCATTTCGGTCAGCACCTTACCCAGAGCGGCATAGCCGTCCATGGCGATGTACTCGTCGATGGACTCGGGGTTGATGACGCCGCAGTTACGCAACACCACACGGTTCTGGGTCTTGTAGAAGACGGTGTCGGACAGCGCCACGTGGGAATGATGCTCGTCGTAGTTGCCGGTGTCCTTATACACCAGACGGTCCACCACACGGCCCTTCAGCAGGTGCTCGCGGACGATCTCGTCCACGTCGCCCTCCTCCACACGGCTGTAGAAAGTGCCGTCGGGATGGACGATAACCACGGGACCCAGAGCGCACAGACCGAAGCAACCGGTCTGCACAACCTTGATCTCATCCTTCAGGTCGTGAGCCTCGATGCTCGCGTTGAAGGCGTTGATGATTTTGTTACTGCCCGAGGAGGTACAGCCGGTACCACCGCAGATCAGAACATGAGCTCGAACCATAATTGATAACCTCCTCGATTTTTACAGATTGGCGTAGCCGATGGTGTACTCGGCAACGGGCTTGCCGCCCTTCAGGTGCTCCTCGACCACGCGAGCCACCTTATCGGCGGTCATCTTGACGTAAGTAACCTTCTCCTTGCCGGCCTCGAATACCTCCACCACGGGCTCATACTGGCAAATGCCGATACAGCCGGTCTGGGTGACGGTGACGGAGGCGGTCAAGCCGGCGGCGTTGACCTGCTCCACAAAGGCGTTCAGCACGGGACGGGCGCCGGCGGCGATGCCGCAGGTAGCCATACCCACAACGACGCGCTTGTCGCCGCTGCCTTCGCGCAGGGCAACCTTACCCTGCATCTTCTCTTTGATGGCCTGGAGTTCTGCTAACGATTTCATAAGATATCTTCCTTTCCTTGTGATAATTCTATTTCCCTTTTAATCTTAGGCTTGCTGACCGTTGTACTGGTCGGTCAGGAAACCGGTGATCCATTGTAAAACCTCGTACTCTGCCAGAGAAACCTCGCCGAGGATCTCCCGCAACTGACGGGTGTCCAGCTCCACCTGCACCGTATCGGTGGTGTGCCGGAAGTAAAAATCGGTGTCGGGGTGACCCTGTATCAGGGTGGTGACCGTCGCCACCAAATCCCCAACGGGGGGACAGTCGATGTGGTTGGTGTGAAACACCGCCGTTACCACCGTGCCGTGGTTGTCGGGGTGGTCTTTGAAGTGTCTTGACTCCACCTCCATTACCCCTCCGGTTTGCTCCGCCGCCATACGGAGTAGCGGCAGGCCCATACCCACCTTACGGGTAGTACGGGTGGTGTAGAAGGGGTCCACCACACCTCTGAGCACCTCTTCGGTCATACCGCAACCGTCGTCCACCACCTGAAAGGTGAGGACGTCCCTCTCCTGGGTCAGCAGAAGCTGGGTCAGGGTTGCCCCTGCCTTGACGGAGTTTTCCGCAATATCCAAGAGGTTTAACGATAAATCTTTCATAGTCCCCTCCTCAATATCTCGATGAGGTTTTTGCGCACCAGCGCCGACGAATAGGGCTCGTCGGGGATGTCCAGCCAGTGCTCCGCCTCCGCCACGTCCCACAGACAGTGGGCGTCGGAGCCAATCACCACGCGAGAGCCTGCCAAATCGTGATTCTCACGATAGTAGGCTTCCTTGCTCCCGTCGTGTAGCTCCACGGTGGGATAGTGGACGCCGATGGGCATCATACCGAGGGTGGCGATGATACCGTTGCTCTCGCGGTCGATGTGGGCAGGGTAGCACACGCCGCCGTATTGCGCGACAAGAGCGGGTGCCTCGTCCACCGTCACCGTTGTGGCGTTGGACAGCAGGTCGGGGTCGGTGCCAACCACTTCATCGGCTCCGTTCATCACCAACTGCTCGCCGAAAATGTCGGGGCGGTTGGGGATACGGATGCGGCGGCGACCGATTTCCTCATCAAAGGCCAGCGCACTCTCCAAATCGGGGAAGAGGCACACCATATGAATGTCCTCCGCCGTGGTGAGCTCCATACCGGGGATGGGGATGATGCCCTGCCGCTTCGCCGCCTCGAAAAAGGCAGGACAGTTGCGGCAGGTGTTGTGGTCGGTGAGTGCCATAATCTGCAACCCGTTCAGCACCGCCATACCCACCAAATTATTGGGGGTATTGTCGTTGTCGCCGCAGGGGGACAGACAGGAGTGCACGTGCAGGTCGTAATAATAGCGGCTCATAGCGCATCACGCAGGCGCATGGCAATCCGATAGGCGCTGTCGGGGCTTTGCAGGATGTTGACACCCTTTTCGGCCGCCAACTCTGCCACGCCCTCGTCGGGCGAGACGCCCTCCGCCAGCAGAATGCAGGCGGTATCCGCCAAAGTGGCCACCGCCACGATGTTGCGATTGGACATAATGGTGATCCACGCCTCGTCCGCGCCGGCACGGCCCATCACCCAGCTGAGCAGGTCGCCGATATAGACGCCGCTGATCTCGCGGTCGGGCCGGGGCAGGGCGGCGGCGGTGAAGCCGCAGACATCAATCAGTTGTTGGACTGTCATTAGTCGCCCTCCTTTGGCAATACGCGGCTGACCAGGCAATCGTCTAAGGTGGCGGTGCCACGCACCACGTCCTCTGCAAAGGCACGGCAGGTGGGGGCGCCGCAAGCACCGCAATCCAAGCCCGGGAGGGTGGCACGCAGAGACTGAATCTCCGCCATCATCCGCATGGACTTGGCGATGTTGCCGGACAGTCGGGAGATGGGCTGATAGGCAGGCATTTCGTCAAAGAAATAGTCTGCCGGAATGTAATGTTCGTCCGCCGGCAAGAAATTGCAACTCACCGGCATATAGCGGCGCAGGATGTGCAACCGCGCCCGCGCCATAAAGGGGTTTTGCACCGTCAGCACGCCGCCCACACAGCCGCCGGGACAGGCGTTGAGCTCCACGAACTCCAGCTGGCCGATATTGCCGTTCTCAATCTGGTCCAGCACGCGGATGACGTTTTCAATGCCGTCCGCCGCCAGATAGCTGTCGTTCATCAGAGCGGAGGCCTCGCCGCCGCTGGTGGCCCAGCCAACGCCGATACGGCCGGAGGCGGAGAGGTCCTCAAGGGACTCGCCACGGTCCATGGCGTTAATGAGCTGAAAATACACGTCGCTGATGGGCACCACCACGTCCACCTCGCTCTTATAGTCGCCGAAGCCGTTTTTCACATAGCCGGCCTTGGCAGGGCAAGGGGAGATGAAGCAGACGCCGATGTCCTCGGGCGCCAATTCGGGGTGTTGCTCCCGTGCGCGCTTGCGGGCCAGCTTAGCCGCCACCTCGATGGGGGGGAGCAGCCGCAGCAGATTGCCCTCCAGCGAGGGGAAGCGCAGTGCAATCAGACGGACCACGGCGGGACAGGCGGTGGAAATCACCGGCTTTACCACGCCGTCGGTGCCGAGATAGGTGCGTGTGTAGGCAGAGAGCAGCTCCGCCGCCTGCGAAACCTCGAACACTTCGTCGAATCCGAGGGCCACAAGCCCGTTGAGCACGTAGTCCACGTCCTCCAGATTCTCAAACTGGCCGTAGAGGGCAGGGGCAGGAAGAGCAATCTTCCACTTAAAACCGTCCATAGCGTCCAGTTTATCGCACACAGCCTTTTTCGCTTTTTGGGGACAGACACGGATGCTCTCGCCGCAATCGATACACCGCCCCTCGTTGATGACCGCCCGTCCGTCACGGATACGGATAGCCTCGGTGGGACAGTGGCGCACGCAGGTGGTACAGCCGATACATTTGTCCGCCGATAGTAATACAGAATGCTCGTATGTATGCATAGCGAACCTTCCTTATGTTTGGTGGTTGGGGTGAGGAGCGGGTGCTTTACTTACTCCTCGTCTTGGGGCAAATTCACACGCATGGTAACGGTGGTGCCCACCCCAACGGTGGACTGAATGTCTATATAGTCGGTATAGCGCTTCATATTGGGCAGACCCATACCGGCGCCGAAACCCAAGGAGCGCACCGTCTCGGTGGCGGTGGAATATCCGTCCTGCATTGCCAGACTGATATCCGCAATACCGGGACCTTGGTCCGCTAAAATGATTTCAATCGCCTCTTCGGTCACACGCACCTCGGCGACACCGCCGCCTGCGTGGATGACCATATTAATCTCGCCCTCGTACATAGCGATGGATACCCGCCGAATGATGTCGGGGTCAATACCCAATCGCCGCAGGTCCTTTTTCACCTGCACCGAAGCCTGGCCGGCAGAGGTGAAATCGTCCCCGTCTACTTCGAAACGGAAAGACAATGCATCACTCATTACACGGTCTCCTTGATGGTATTGCCCACTAAACCGTTGGCATACAGAATGCCGCAGGCCTCGTACATACGCTTGGGAGAAGTCAGCAGCACAATGCCGCTCTCCTCCGCCAGCTCGATGATTTCGGGCGTGGGCTTTTTGTCCCGAACGAAAACGACGCAGCGCATATCCATCATCTCGGCGGTGCGCACCACCTGGGTATTCATCAGGCCGGTGAGCAGCACCGCTTGGTCTTTAACGAAGGCCAGCACGTCGCTCATCATATCGCTGCCACAGGCGGAATGCGCCTCTTCCTCCAGGTGCTCTGCGCCGCACAGCACCTCGGCATTCAGCAGCTCGCGAATGGTAGAAATCTTCATAGATTTTCCCCTTACCAGTTTTGAATGTTCCTCTGTAATCTGAAAAAATCGGCAATTCGGTGATTGCTCGTTTTAGTCATCGTATTTGGCCAGAATCTCGCGAACGTCGTCCACGGTCAGACGGCCGTACACGTCCTCGTTGACGG
This sequence comes from Acutalibacteraceae bacterium, assembly GCA_045544815.1. GTDB lineage: Bacteria > Bacillota > Clostridia > Oscillospirales > Acutalibacteraceae > UBA5905. Next base: position 7,942 of record JAZPZT010000053.1, read on the forward strand.
TCAGCACGGGAGCCAGACCGCAAGCGCCGATGCAACGGCAGGCGGTCAGACTGAATTTACCGTCAGGGGTGCACTCGTCGGCACCGATGCCCAGAATCTCGGACAGACGGTCAAAAATGTCGCCGGAGCCCTTAACATAGCAGGCGGTGCCCAGACAGACGGAGATGTTATACTTGCCCTTGGGGGACAGAGCGAACTGTGCGTAGAAGGTGGCAACGCCGTAAACCTTCTCCAGCGGCACGCCCATACCATCGGCGATGATCTTCTGCACCTCGATGGGCAGATAGCCGTAGATGTCCTGCGCCTTCTGCATGACACCCATCAGCATGCTGGGATCGTTCTTGTTCTCAGCAATGATCTGGAGCAGCTGAGCCTCCTGCTCAGGAGTGCCTTTGAAGGGAAGGGGGCTGATTTTCTTTTTCATGGTGGCTTTTCCTCCTTTTTAATGCGGCAACGCAACGGGGATGAGCGCAATATAACCTGTGCGCCCGTCTTTCGTTTGAAAAGGCAGGTGCGTGACCTGCGTGCTGCTCAAAGCGAGGTGCGGATGGCGCACCAACTTTTTCAAACCAAAGGCGAAAACCCATAGGGATTGCGCCGCTTCGGCGCGTTGCCGATGAAAATACTTATGTGCAGACTGCACTACGCTAACTATACCATATATATATAATAAAATCCAGTACTTTTTGCGAATTTTTTGGGTTTTTTGATATTTTTTTCACAATTTACCCGTGGGGCTGTGCCGTGTGGGGAAAATATCCCTTTTGGGCAGTGAAATCAAGGGGAGAGGAGGTTGCAGTGAGCCAAAATTGGTTGCGTGGCGTAGGCGCGGGTGTCTATCGAGGTCGGTGTGGGGTTATAGGGGGCCGTCCCCTACGGATTCTATCCGAGGTTGGATAAAAACAGGCTTCCCCTCGAGGGGAAGCTCCCGCGTAGCGGGTGATGAGGTGTAGCCATCCGCAGGATGGCGTTAATGAGGTCTGTACAAACCCCATTGCTCCGCGACCACCTCATCCGTCTTTTCGCCTGCGGCGAAAATCCACCTTCTCCTCGAGGGGAAGGCTTGGTGGGCTTGTGCGTAATATGAAAACGGGACGTCAAGGCCGCCCGCACAAAAAAAGAACACCACACCGATTGGTGTGGTGTTCTCGTAAAACCAAAATTGTACGCTCTTCGTAGAATCAGCGCTTGCTGAACTGGGGAGCGCGGCGAGCAGCGTGGGCGCTCGTAGTATGTGCAGACCGCTAACCATCAGGCGCCCACCACGAGAATGGCTGACGCCATTCTCCCACAATTCAGCGGATACATCCGGCCGCCCGCAAAAGAAAACACCCACACCAAACGGTGTGGGTGTTTTGCATAACCAATAAGGTTGTACGCTCTTCGTAGAATCAGCGCTTGCCGGGGTGGCGCCACACCCCTGCGAACCCTTCTCGTTCTACCGCCACCCCTCGAGAATGTCGCTATCGCTCCATTCTCCCACACCTCTACTGTTCGTCCGCAAGCGCAAAAAAAGACGCAAACCCAAAGGTTTGCGGCTTTTCGTAGCAGATATTCTCGCTTCCCTCGGTATCAGCGCTTGCTGAACTGAGGAGCGCGGCGGGCGGCCTTCAAACCGTACTTCTTACGCTCCTTCATACGAGGATCGCGGGTCAGGAAACCGGCCTTCTTCAGGGCAGAACGCAGGTTCTCGCTGTCATACTGCAGCAGAGCACGGGCAATACCGTGACGGATGGCACCGGCCTGGCCGGTCACACCGCCGCCGGCAACGCGGCACTCGATGTCGAACTTCTCGGTCAGCTCGGTCAGAGCCAGGGGCTGACGGACGATGAGCTTCAGGGTCTCCAGGCCGAAATAATCGTCGATATCACGGCCGTTGATGGTCACCTTACCGGTGCCCTCGTACAGGCGCACACGAGCCACAGAGGACTTACGGCGACCGGTACCATAGAAGAAAGGTCTCTTATTGTAATCCATAGTCGTTTGTCCTCCTTAATTAAAACTCGTACACTTCGGGCTTCTGGCTGGCATGGGGATGCTCAGCGCCGGCGAAGCAGTGCAGGCGGGTCTCAGCCTTGCGGCCGATGGTGGTGTTGGGGATCATGCCGCCCACAGCCAGCTCCATCGCCTTGGTGGGGCGCTGGGCCATCAGGGTGCTGTACACGGTGGTCTTCAGGTTGCCGATCCAGCCGGTGTGGCGCTGCCACTTCTTCTGCTCCAGCTTCTTGCCGGTCAGGACAGCCTGAGCGCAGTTGATGATGATGACGTTGTCACCGCAATCGACGTGGGGGGTGAAGGTGGGCTTGTGCTTGCCGCGCAGCAGAACAGCGGCCTCGGCAGCCACACGACCCAGGGGTTTGCCGGCGGCGTCGATGACGTACCACTTACGCTCGACCTGACCGGGCTTAGCCATAAAAGTCATAGTTGTATCCTCCTGTTTTGTAGTGTTGGTGGGTCCGCAAGCGACCCATGCGGTCCGTGGGTTAGATCAGACCGACTTGTTTTCCGAACGTGGCCTATAATAACATAGGAAAAATCGGCTGTCAAGGGGCAAATTCCCGAATTTTTAATTTACATCCCTCAATCTCTCGATTTCTCTCGTTTTTACGCCGTTTTGCTCTGTTTCTCATTTTTCATTTCATTTTTTTGCGAGAGCGGAAAAAGGGAGAAAACCCAGATATATCAACGGATTTTCGCTTTTTTGCCCTTGCCACCACAAGATATTGTGGTTGGGAAAAATCGTGCATCCCAAGAACGGAAAAATCGGGCGAAAAAAGTTTGATTTTGTGCGTATTTTTCACATTTTAAGGGGTGAAAAGGCGTTTGTTATCGCCTGCGGCGATGCGGGACGTCGAGAGTGCCGTCCCCTACGGTGTCTATCCGAGGTCGGTGTGGGATTCCTGTTTTTTACGCACCGGCCATTCAAAACCGGTCACGGGCGCCGCATTGGAAATCACACACCGCGATCGGAGCGCTGCCAAATAAAAAAAAGGCTCTATCCAAGGTGGATAGAGCCGTATGAAATCCTGCGATGCTCCGGTGGCGTTAGGCCGCCGGATTGGCAGGCACCTGCAGGCGCCTCAGGGCTTCCTCTCGCTCTTCGCCCTCCAACATAATGCTGGCGTAGATGACTTCCCAGAACTTCTCGCTGTTGCTGATGGCATTGTACTTCATACTCGTTTCCTCCTTTGAAATCACTGGGTTTGTTCCCTTTCGGTGAGTATAGTGTACCATCTCCGTTGTACCATAATACGGACAATGCGAGAGGCAAAAAAGAAAAACTCCCGAGGAAATTTCCTCGGGAGTTTACCGTTTTATCAAACGTCAATGCGACCGTACAGGGAAGCGCTGTCCTCTTTATCGGAGCTGGTGCGGCCGGTGGTGGGAGCCACGTCGTCCGCCACGGGCAGAGAATAGCCACGGGACTGGAAGGCGCGCACGGGACGCTCGGGGGCGGTCACCTGATAATCGTCGCCACGGCGCTCACGGCGCTCGCCACGACCACGACGCTCGCCACGGTTGCGGCCACGGCCACGGCGCTCGCCACGGTCGCCACCCTTATCCTTGTTGGGGTTGTCATCGGAGGGCCCGATGATGACGTGGCGGTTGGGCTCGGAGCCCACAGACCAAGAGATGACACCCTCCATGCCCTGCACGGTGGTGTGGATGATACGGCGCTCATAGGGATTCATGGGCTCCAGAGAATTGCGGCGGCCGGTGCGGGCGGTCTGACCGCCCAGACGGCGAGCCAGCGCCACCAGAGCCTGCTCACGCTTCTCACGATAGTTGCCGATGTCCAGAGTGACGCGGTAGTAGGCGTTGTCGGCACGATTGGCCACCAAGCCGGTCAGGTACTGCAGGGCATCCAGGGTCTCGCCGCGGCGGCCGATGATAAAGCCCAGATTCTCGCCATCCAGAGAGATGACGCAGCCGTTGTCGTTCTCGGTGACGGAGATCTGAAAATCCTCCACACCCAGACCGCACAGCACAGCACGCAGATAAGCCTCGGCAGCGGCGGCGGCGGTGCCACCGATGACGCTGCCCTTGACGATGGCCGACGTGCCGCCGAAGATGCCCAGCACCTTCTTCTCAGGCTCCTGCACGATTTCGAATGCGATGGCGTCCTCGGCGACGCCCAGCTCTGCGGCAATCAGAGCCTTGGCCTCTTCGATGGAAGGGGCCTCCTTGATGATTTCCTTACTCATTACTCTTCCTCCTCTACGTTGTCGTCGACGGGCTCCTCGGGAATCTCGTCCACGGTGTCATCGGGCAGCTCAGCGGGAGTGGCTGTGGGCGCTGCCTTCTTTTTCTGGGTGATATCGCCCTTCTTACGGGCACGGGCCAGGTTTTCCTCCTCCTGCCACGCGGCCTGCTCGGCCAGACGGGCAGCCTTGAGGCGCTCCTTATCCTCTTTCTTCTTGCGGCGGCGCTCGGCGTACTCTTCCTCGGCCTTAGCGCGAATCTTACCGGGATTCCACATGGCGTTGAGGACCACGGTCTGCACCATCGCCAGCAGGTTGGAGAAGATCCAGTACAGCACCACGCCCACAGGCACGGTGAAGGAGAACACCAGAGACATCAGCGGCATCATATACATCATGCCGTTGGTGCAGCCGGAGGCCTGCTGCTGCTCGGGGGACATCGAAGCCTTGGTATAGTGCTGGGACAGCTGACCGGACAGGAAAGCGGTCAAGCCGGACAGCAGCACCACAATCCAGGTCCAGTTGGGGCGGATACCGTCGGAGGAGGGCACCTTCAGCATCGACATACCGAAGATATCAAAATCCTCGCGCATATCCTGAATGCCCTCGACCACACGCTGTGCCTCGCTCTCGGACAGCTCGTTCTTCTCCATCAGAGCGTCCACCATCTTGGGGGCGGTCTCATCGTTGACCAAATCAAAGAGGTACAGCTCGCGATAGTAAGAGGACTCGGTCTCCAACTGCTTCTTAACCTTATCGTCGTCGGTATATTCCACCGCCACGGAAATGCAGGTGTTGAGATGGGCGGCGTCGGTGCGCTGGATGTAGGTCAGCGGCTTGTAAATGACGGCGATGATGGAAAACAGCACCAACATCTGCACGATCATAGGCAGACAGCCGCCGGTCATCTTGACGCCCTCGCGCTCATACAGCTCCTGCTGCTTCTCCATCATCTTCTGACGGTCCTGACCGTATTTCTTCTGAATACGCTCCAGACGAGGGGCCAGACGGGCACGGTCGGCCTGATTCTTCTGATTGCTGATGGACAGCGGGAACAGAATCAGTCGGGTCAGCAGGGTGAACAGCAACAGCGCCACGAAATAGCTGGGAATCAGTCCGTAAATGAACTTCATCACCCAGCCGAGAGGCTCGGCGAAAATGCTAAACAGAAAATTCATTTTGGTTTTCCTCCTTAAATAATCGTTATCCCGCACCGCAGAGGAGGGAGAGGGGAGCGGTAGCAGGACGGGGTTCAAAGTGTGCTGAATGAAGGCTTACACGGCTATCTCTTGGTGGAAAGCTTTAAGAACCTTCACTTTTTCTTTTTGCGGTGGAACAAATCCTCCGGCACAGGGTCGTAACCGCCGCGGCAGAAGGGATTGCACCGCAATAGGCGCCACACCGCCAAGCCGGTGCCCACGATGGCGCCGTAGCGCCCAATCGCCTCCACCGCATAGGCGGAGCAGGTGGGCATAAAGCGGCAATGTCCGCGCATGGAACGAGGCACACCCTTCTGATACAGGTGAATCAGACCGATGAGCCAGGTCTTAGGGAGCCACCACCGTGTTTTCATTCGGTAATCACTCCCAGTTGCTTGAGATGTTTGAGCATTACGGGTGTCAGCTGGGTGCTCTTCATCTCCGGGGTGTGGGTGCGTGCCACGAACACGATGTCGTAGCCGCCCACCCGGGGCAGGAGAGGGCGAAACCCCTCGCGGATCACACGGCGGGCACGGCTGCGCAATACGGCGCACCCCACCTTTTTGCCCGTGGTGATACCCACCCGAGGATAGCCCAGCCGATTGGGACGCACATAGGTAACCAGCCCCGCATGTACCTGCGACTTGCCGCGGTAATACAGGGTACGGAAATCCTTGTTTTCACATAGCGTTACCCAAGTAGCCATAACGTACTCCTTTGGACAATAAAAAAAGCCACAGCGGCATAACCGACGTGGCCTCTTTTTCTTAGTGGGTCAGACGAGCTCTGCCCTTTGCTCTTCTGCGAGCCAGAACCTTGCGGCCGTTGGCAGTAGCCATTCTCTTGCGGAAACCGTGCTCCATCTTGCGATGACGCTTCTTGGGCTGGTAAGTACGGAACATACCTGCGCTCCCCCTTTCAATCTAACAAAGTGGTGCTGTAAACGTGCGCAAAACCACACATACAGCCTGACAATGTGATATTATATACCAACCTGTCCACAAAAGTCAAGGGGAATTTCCCAGAGAATGCGTATTTTTCAAGGTTTTTTTGTCGTCTTGTGGTTGCGCCCACCCCAAAGCACAACATCTTGTGCTTTGGGGAATGAGGAATGAAAAATGAGGAATGAGGAATGAACCAAGGGCGGTGGGATGTTGTAGGGCGTCGTCCCCTACGGTGTCTATCCGAGGTTGGATAAAAACAGGCTTCCCCTCGAGGTAATTCCCCCGTCAAGCGGGGGAAATGTCACCGCAGGTGACAAAAAGGGGCCGCTTCGCGGCGAGCGAGAAGCTCCCGCGTAGCGGGTGATGAGGTGTAGCCGACGCAGTCGGCGTTAATGAAGTCTGTACAAACCTCATCGCTCCGCGACCACCTCATCCGTCTTTTCGCCTGCGGCGAAAATCCACCTTCCCCTCAAGGGGGAGGCTTGGTGGGCTTGTGCGTGGTTGCATGTTTTTTAGCTTTGTCAAGACTTTGCTATACCATCCGTAGGTGAAACGGCTGTTTTTCGCCCTCAAAAATGCCCCAAAACGGCGTTTTTTGGGCGGTGGTAGACTACGCAAAAGAAAAACGAAAAAAATTTGCCGAAAACGGCTAAAAACCATTGAAAAAATATCCTTTATATGTTACAATAATTATATATGGGGGAATATCCCCTTTTGCCGAAAACAGCCCCTTTTCGGCAAGGATTTTTCCCTCGGTTTTCGGTGATGGCCACACCGAAAATATCCCGTATTTATCGGTTCCGATACGTCAATGAGAGGCGGCAGACCCTTCCATCTGCCGCACCGCACAACCGATTCACCCATACACCGCGGCGCACTATGGACAAGATGGCGCGCCGCACCCAAACGAAAACGACTACAACAAAATGAGAAGGAAGGAAAATCACAACCTATGGATACTGTAAACCAAATATGGGAGCAGGTGCTGGAATACATCAGACCGAAAATCAGCCAGATTGCCTTTGACGTGTACATCAAGTGCATGGAGCCGCGCAACATCGAGGACGGCGAAATGGTGGTTACGGTTCGCACCGATTTCTTAAAACAGAATATCATCAATTTATACAGCGAACTGCTGTTGGAGGCGCTGAAAGCAACCCTGGGCATTCCTCTGGGTCTGCGTATCCTGTGCTTAGAGAGCAAGACGGAGGACGGCGGATCCGTAGCCGCCCTGCCCATTCAAGGCGATTGCTTCCCCACCACCATGGCGGACGAGGAGTTCACCTTTGAAAATTTCGTGGTGGGCAAGCAGAACAATTTCGCCTATGCCGCCTGTCAGGCGGTGGCGGAAAAGCCGGCCAGCCTCTACAACCCGCTGTTCATCTACGGCGGCTCGGGATTGGGTAAGACTCACCTGCTGTGCGCCATCTGCAAGGAGTTGCAAAAGCGCAACCCTCACGCCCGTATCCTGTATACCAAGAGTGAGACCATGACCAACGAGGTCATCGAGGCCATCCACAACGGTACGATGCCGGAACTGCGTGCCAAATACCGTCAGGTGGACGTGCTGCTGGTGGACGATATCCAGTTTATCGGCGGTAAGGCCGCTACGCAGGAGGAATTCTTCCACACCTTCGACCATCTCCACTCCAACGGTAAGCAGATTGTGCTGACCAGCGACCGTCCGCCCCGTGAGATTGCCACCCTGGAGGAGCGTCTGCAGAGCCGCTTCGTCATGGGTCTGACGGCGGACGTGCAGCCGCCGGATTTGGAAACCCGTGTGGCCATCATCCGCCGCAAGGCGCAGATGTTGGACCTGCCCCTGCCCGACGACGTGGCGATGTATATCGCCAACCAGTTAAAGTCCAACATCCGCCAGCTGGAGGGCGTGGTCAAGCGCATGAAGGCCCAGTATCTCCTGGGCGGCGAGCTGCCCAGCCTGCTGTCGGCGCAGAACGCCATCCGCGACATCCGCAACGACAACCAGCCCGTGCCCATCACGGTGGAGCGCATTATCACCGAGGTGGCACGCACCATGAACGTGAATCCCGAGGACATTCGCTCCAATAAGCAGTCCGCACCCATCAGCCGTGCCCGACAGATGGCGGCCTACGTGGTGCGCACCATCACCAACCTGCCGATGAAGAGCATTGGCGAGGAGTTCGGCGGCCGTGACCACACCACCATCGTCTACGCCATCCAGCAGGTGGAGAAGAAGATGAAGAAGGATCCCGCCTTCCGCAATATGGTGAACGATATCATTAAAAACATCAGCGAATCTTGAGGCGGCTATTAGCGGTACCTCATCGCGGTAAGCGTTGCCGCCTCCCGAATAGGGCTATCGCCCTATTCCGAAACATCAGCGAATCTTGAGGCGGCTATTAGCAGTACCTCATCGCAGTAAGCGTTGCCGCCTCTCGAATAGGGCTATCGCCCTATTCCGAAATATCAGCGAAAGTTAATTTTCAATGCATAAAAGACGGTTACCCAAGGGGGTATCCTTGGGTAACCAGCCTTTATTAATTAAATACCTTATTATATAGGGGTGCCGTAGCGAAAAATCGGGTTTTCGACCAAATTTTCACATTCCACTCACCTCCTTTCACAGGGCGGTGAAAGATGAAAAATCGGGGCGGTTTTTTCCACGATTTTACACAAAAAGATGTGGAAGAAAAAAGTAGGGTAATCCGCTTGGTTATGGGGTGCCGATGAAAATTCCACAGATTCACCGCCCCTACTGCTACTACTGGAAAATATTATTTATTTATATCCTGTATATTCTGATTAAAGGTGGTTTTCGTATGAACATTCTCTGCAACAAAGTGGAACTTATCGAGGCGGTAGGCAACGTACAGCGTGCCGTATCTACCAAAGCCAGTCTGCCTGCGCTGGAGGGTATTCTCCTGCGTGCCCAGGGCAACACCCTGTATTTGGCCGGTTTTGATATGGAGCTGGGTATTTCTACCACCATCCCTGCACAGGTCAACAAGCCGGGCGAAATCGTGCTGTCCGCCCGTATGTTTGGCGATATCGTGCGTAAAATGCCCGGCGACCGCATTTCCATCCAGATTGATGAGAAATACAATACCATTATCCGTGGCGACGTGACTGAGTTCGCCATCGTGGGTATGTCTGCGGCGGATTATCCCGATATTCCTGCCGTGGAGGACGGTGCTTCCATCACCCTGTCCCAGACGGTGCTCAAGAGCATGATTCGCCAGACCATCTTTGCGGTGGCGGCACCCAACGACCCCAGACCCATCTACACCGGCACCCTGTTCGAGCTGCGCAGCGACGAGCTGCGTTTGGTGAGCGTGGACGGCTATCGTTTGGCCATGCGCTCCGAGCCCATGCAGAATGAGGAGGAGATGTCCTTCGTGGTGCCCGGCAAGACTCTGCAGGAGATTCTCAAGCTGCTCAAGGACGAAGAGAAACCCTGCTCCCTCATCGTGGGCCGCCGCCACATCATCTTTGAGATTGACGGCTACGCCGTCATCTCCCGTCTGTTGGACGGCGAGTTTATGGCCTATGACAAGATCATCTCCCCCGAGGTGTCCACCACCGTGATGGTGAACACCCGTTCCTTCATCGACGCGGTGGACCGTGTCTCTCTGGTGATTAACGACCGTCTGAAGAGCCCTCTGGTGTGCGAATTCCGTGACGGCGCGATTGCGGTGTCCTGCACCACCCCTCTGGGTAGCGCAAACGACGCCATTTCCGCCTCTATCGACGGCAACGAGGAGGAGATGGGCTTCAATTCCCGCTTCTTGTTAGACGCATTAAAGAACAGCGAGACCGACGAAGTGCGCGTACAGCTCAACGGCCCGCTGAAACCCATGAAGATTCTGCCCAGCGAGGGCAACGGCTTCTTATTCTTAGTACTGCCTGTGAGGTTGAGAAAATGATAAAGCACAGTTTCACTTTGGAGGCGGAGTACATCCGTTTGGACGATCTGCTGAAGATTAACGGCTGCGTTGAGACCGGCGGTCAGGCGAAACTGCTCATTCAGGGCGGCGGCGTGCTGGTGGACGGCGCGATCTGCACCATGCGCGGCAAGAAACTCCGCGGCGGCGAGGTCGTGTATATTCCCGAAATCGACGAGGAAATCACCGTTGCGGGTTAAAGAACTGACCTTTGAGGGTTTTCGTAATCTGCACCCCGGTCGCTGGAATCCCGACGAGGGTGTTAATATCCTCTACGGCGATAACGCCCAAGGCAAAACCAATCTGCTGGAGGCTTGCTGGCTGTTCACCGGCGCACGGAGTTTTCGTGGCGCCAAGGACGGCGAAATGGTGCAATTCGGCGCTGAGGCCGCACGGCTTGCCATGACCTTTGAGGCAGGGCGCCGTGAGCAGGAGGCCACCATTGCCATCCGCCAGCGGCGGCAGGTGACCCTCAACGGCGTCACCCTGCCCTCGGCGGCGAAACTGGCCGGTACGTTCTGCGGCGTGGTGTTTTCGCCCTCCCATCTGTCCCTCATTAAGGACGGGCCCGAAGAGCGGCGGCGGTTTATCGACAGCGCCTGCTGTCAGCTAAAGCCCAGCTACGTGGCCACCCTGACAGAGTATCAGAAGGCGCTGACCCAGCGCAACGCATTCTTAAAGCAGTGCCGTGAAAGCGGTATCTTTGGTGCGCAGGAGAGCGACCTGCTGGACGTGTGGGACACCACCTTAGCGGTGGCGGCGGCACGATTGACGGCGGTGCGCCGTCGGTACGTAGCGCGGTTAGAGCCTATCGCCCGTCAGGTGTACGACGGCCTTTCCCGTGGCCGTGAGTTTTTATCTCTTTCTTGGGAGACGCCGGTGGTCGGTGCCACTCTCGCCGAGATGGCGGAGGAATGGCTTGCCGCCCTGCGGCAGGCGCGGCGCGCCGATTTGGCGGTGGGATACGCGACCGTGGGACCCCATCGTGACGATCTGGCGGTGCTGGTGGACGGTCAGCCGGCAAGAGTTTACGGCTCCCAAGGGCAGCAACGCTCGGCGGTGCTGGCGCTGAAATTGGCGGAGGCCACTCTGCTGGAAGAGGTGACGGGAGAAAAGCCCGTGGCCTTCCTCGACGACGTGATGAGCGAATTGGACACCTCCCGTCAGGACTATATTCTCAACCATATTGAAGGATGGCAGGTGTTCATCACCTGCTGCGAGCCCTCTGCGGCGCTGAAAGATACCGCCGCCAAGGTGTTTTCTGTTAAACAGGGTGTAATAAGTGAATAAGATATTACAGATAGTTGAGAAAATGAGCCGGAATAAGGCTTGTTAGGCTTCCCCTCAAGGGGAAGGCTGAACAAGTTGCTACAAATCCTTTAGTAAGGAATGACCATCTATGTATCTGCATCTCGGACAAGAGGTGGTGGTGCGGCACAGCGATATCATCGGTGTGTTCGATATGGACAATACCACCATCTCCCCCCACACCCGTGACTATCTCCGTCAGGCGGAGAGCGACGGGCGCGTTACTTACGTAAGTATGGATTTGCCCAAGTCTTTTACGGTGTGCGCACCCAAAGGCGGCGGCAAAGACCAAGTTTATATTTCCCAGATTGCCCCATCCACTTTGCGCAAGCGTGCCAAGCGGATTTAAGTTAGGAGGAAAAGCGTTATGAGCGAAAACGAAGCATTGCAACCTCAGGTGGAAGAAGAGGTTTCCTACAACGAAAGCGACATACAGGTGCTGGAAGGCCTCGAGGCCGTCCGCAAGCGCCCCGGTATGTACATCGGCTCCACCGGCCCTCGCGGTCTGCACCATCTGGTGTATGAGATTGTGGATAACTCCATCGACGAGGCGCTGGCAGGCTATTGCACCCATATTGAGGTGGATATTCTGCCCGGCGACATCATTCAGGTAAAGGATAACGGCCGTGGTATCCCCGTGGGTATCAACGAAAAGCTGGGTCTGCCTGCCGTGACGGTGGTGCTCACCGTCCTGCACGCCGGCGGTAAGTTTGGCGGCGGCGGCTATAAGGTGGCCGGCGGTCTCCACGGTGTGGGCTCCTCTGTGGTAAACGCCCTGTCCGAGTGGCTGGAGGTGGAGGTCAGCCGTGAGGGTCACGTCCACCATCAGCGGTTTGAAAAGGGTCACACCGTCACCGACCTGAAGATTATCGGCGATGCGGAGGAGACGGGCACCACCGTCCGCTTTAAGGCCGATCCCGAGATCTTCACCGAAACCACCGAATACGATTTCGATACCCTGCAGAAGCGTCTGCGCGAGCAGGCTTTCCTGAATGCGGGTCTGTCCATCACTTTCACTGATCGCCGCGACGCCGACAACGTGCGCAGCGAGAACTACTGCTACGAGGGCGGTATCGCCTCTTTCGTGGAGTATCTGAACAAGGTGCGTGGTTATACCCCTCTGCATGAGAACGTCATCCACCTGACCCTTTCCAGCGGCGGCTCCACGGCGGAAATCGCATTCCAGTACAACGACAGCTACAACGAGAATATCGTTTCCTTCGCCAATAATATGAACACCGTGGACGGCGGTACTCACGAGGTGGCCTTTAAGACCGCCATCACCCGTATCTTCAACGATTACGCCATCCGCTACAAGATGTTTAAGGATGAAAAATTCCGCCTCAAGGGCGACGACGTCCGTGAGGGCATTATGGCGGTGGTTTCCGTTAAGCTGGAGGACGCCCAGTTTGAGAGCCAGACCAAGGCAAAACTGGGTAACACCGCCATCGGCACACTGGTGACCCAGCTGCTCAGCGAAAAACTGACCGCCTATTTGGATGAGAACCCTGCGGTGGCCCGTGTGATTCTGGAAAAGTCCATCAACTCCGCCAAGGTGCGTGAGGCGGCGCAGAAGGCCCGTGACAACGCCCGTAACAGCAAGAAACTGTCCTCTTTCCGTATGCCGGATAAACTGGCGGATTGCATTTGGCGTGACCCCGAGCGCACCGAAATCTACATCGTCGAGGGTGACTCGGCAGGCGGCTCTGCCAAACAGGGGCGTGACCGCAACTATCAGGCCATCCTCTCCCTGTGGGGTAAGATGCTCAACGTGGAAAAAGCCCGCATTGATAAGGTGTATACCAATGAAAAGTTGGTGCCCGTCGTGGCGGCGCTGGGTTGCGGTATCGGTCAGGATTTTGATATTTCCAAACTGCGCTATGGCAAAGTCATTATTATGGCGGATGCCGACGTGGACGGCTCCCACATTTGTACCCTGCTGCTGACCTTCTTTTTCCGCTATATGCGGCCTCTGATTGAGGAGGGTCACGTGTACATCGCCCAGCCGCCCCTCTATCGTGTGTCTAAGGCGAAAAAGACCTACTACGCTTTTTCGGATGAGGAGCGTGACCGCTTCATCGAGGAATTGGGCGGCTCTGCCGACATTCAGCGCTATAAAGGTCTTGGTGAGATGGATCCCGAGCAGTTGTTCGAGACCACCATGGACCCTGCCACCCGTACTCTGCTGAAGGTGTGCCTGGACGATGCTCAGCAGGCGGACGAGACCTTCTCCATCCTGATGGGTGATAAGGTGGAGCCTCGCCGTGAGTTTATCGAGCGTAACGCCCAGTACGTGGAGAATTTGGACGTGTAATTAAAGTAACCACTGAGAAAATCTTAGTCACGCTTCTCAGCGGCCCCTTTCTCGCCAGAAAGGTCAAAAATACTCGGTAATACATACAGTATTACCTGCGTTTTTTGCCTCTCCCTGACGAAAAATGATCTCGCTGATAATCGCAACCCGGTTTTATCAGCGGTTACGAGGGAATGCCTATGGAAAATAATGAATACTTTGAAACCCTGTCGGTGGCAGAGCCTGTCCCCGACGTGCCGCAGGAGGAAACTCAGCCGAAATGGTACGTGGACCTCAATCGAGAGGAGTTTATCTCCTTCCGTATGCTTACCGCGCGGCTGATGGGCCCTCTGCGCCAGCGGATCCCCACCTTGGTGGTGTCCGCCCTCTGCTTTGTGATGTTGGTGGGCTTCGCCCTCGTGGAGTGGCTCAGCGGCGCCGTACCTTCTCCCGACCCCGTTTTGCTTACGGGCGGCGTGCTGGTGCTGATTCCTGCGCTGATTATTTGGCTGTACGTCCCCTATCACCTGCGCCGCACGGCTGAAAAGCAGTACGACCGCAGTGTGGAAAGTGGTATGGACTATTTCGGCGAGTTGACCGTCTATCCCGATTGCATTGAAAAGGCGAGCAACGCCATCACCGCCCGCCTTCGCATTGACGAGCGTATGCTGTTTATCGAGACGGCGGATATGATGGTGATTACCGCCATCGGCAGCCCCTCCATCGTGTTGCCTGCCCGTTGCCTCACCGACGAGATGGCCCGTGCCGTCCGTCAGGCGGTGGAGAAACTGCCTCCCCGCAACCGCCGCTTTTTGGGGCGTGTGATTCCTCGCGGCGAGGCAGTGGTTCAGCCTGAGCCGAAACAAAAACCGGAGGAGTTGTGGGTGAGCACCTTCACCTACACCGCCGAGGAGTACGCCGTAGTGGTCAAGGGTATGATTCAGCAGCATTTTTGGCGTATGGCGCCTCTGCTGGCGTCGGTGGCTATGATGGCCTCTATAGCCTTTGGCTACAACGGCGAGAGCCTGTTGCCCTGTATCGGCTATTTCGTGATTTTTATTGCTCTGCTGATTGTGTTTAATCTGGTGCTTCCCCTCCATCGGGTCAAGGGTCAGATTGCCGGTCTGTCCGCCCACGATTTGACCGTGCAGGTGCGGATGGATACCATGGCTTTGCGGATGAAATTGCCCAAGGGCGCCGAAAACTTCGTGCTGTGGTGCGACGTGGATCACGTGTACGAGCGAGAGGATTTCGTGGAGATCGTCCACAACAAGAAAGCCTCTCTGTTCATCCCCAAGCGCTGTATCCCCGATTTGGACGCCTTCGACGCCATCATTAAGCGGTGTAGAAAAGAACTGTAAGTATAAAATAATTTAAATAATACCATTTGTATAAAATATTAAGGTGTAGAGACGACCATGGATCGTCCGTGGTCGGGCGATGCCCGTCCTTACGGCCCTACATTGGTTTTGATAGAAACATACGTGAAAGGTCAGGTGAGCAATATGGAGGAGCAGATTGTCCCCCAGGCGAAACTGATAGAAGTAGATTTGGATAAGGAGATGCGCAAGCGGTTTCTGGAATATTCCGTTTCCGTTTTGGTGGCCCGCGCCCTGCCAGACGTGCGTGACGGTCTGAAGCCCGTCCACCGCCGCATTCTCTATACCATGCACGAGGACGGCTTCACCCCCGACAAGGCGCACCGTAAGTGCGCCACCACCGTCGGTGACGTGCTGGGTCACTACCATCCCCACGGTGACGCGTCGGTGTACGACGCCCTGGTGCGTATGGCGCAGGATTTCTCTCTGCGCTATCCTCTGATTGACGGTCACGGTAACTTCGGTTCGATCGACGGCGACCCCGCCGCCGCCTACCGTTATACCGAGGCCAGAATGAGCAAGATGAGCCTGGATATGCTGGCGGACATCGACAAGGAGACGGTGGATTTCGTCCCCAACTTTGACGACACCACCAAAGAGCCTGTGGTGCTGCCCAGCCGCTTCCCCAACCTGCTGCTCAACGGTTCTTCCGGTATCGCCGTAGGTATGGCTACCAACATTCCCCCTCACAACCTGTGTGAGGTGGTGGACGCCATCTGCTATTTGATCGACAATCCCGATGCGGAGCTGCCCGACCTGATGGAATACATCAAGGGTCCCGATTTCCCCACCGGCGGTATCATCATGGGTCGTGCCGGCATTCGTGCCGCCTACGCCACCGGCCGCGGCCGTATGACCGTCCGTGCCCGTGCGGAGATTGAAGAGGAGCACAACCGCAACCGCATTATCATCTCCGAGATCCCCTATATGGTGAATAAGAAGAATCTGGTGGCCTCCATCATCGAGCTGGCAGACGAAAAGCGCATTGAGGGCATCGCCGACGTGGTGGACCACTCCTCTATGGAGGGTATGCGTGTGGTCATCGAGCTCAAGCGTGACGCCGTGCCCCAGGTGGTGCTCAACCAGCTGTACGCCTACACCCAGATGCAGGTGACCTTCGGCGCCATTATGCTGGCGCTGGTGGACGGTGTGCCCCGTATTCTCACGCTGAAAGAGATGTTGGAGCAGTACGTCAAATTCCAGATGGAGGTTATCACCCGCCGCACCATCTTTGATTTGAAGAAGGCGCGCGATCGTGCCCATATTTTCGAAGCACTCAAGACCGCCAGTGACTTTATCGACGAGGTCATCGCCCTTATCCGTGCTTCTAAGGATAAAAACACCGCCAAAGAGCGCTTAATGGAGCGCTTCTCCTTTGACGAGGTGCAGGCGGACGCCATTGTCAAAATGCAATTGGGCCAGTTGAGCGGTCTGGAGCGTCAGAAGATTGAGGACGAACTGGGCGCTCTGCTGATGAAGATCGCCGAATACGAGGGCATCCTCGCCGATGAGAACAAGGTGAAGGCCATTGTCAAGGACGAGTGCCTGAAAATGCGCGATAAATACGGCGATGAGCGCCGCACCGAAATCTCCATCGTCTCCGGCGAGGTGGACATCGAGGACCTGATCCCCGAGGAGCAGTGCGTGCTTACCCTCACCAATATGGGTTATATCAAGCGTCAGGCGGTGGACGTCTATTCCGCCCAGCGCCGCGGCGGTCGTGGTATCACCGGTATGACCACCCGTGACGAGGACGTGACCAAGCAGATGTTTATTTGCTCCAGCCACGATTACGTGATGTTCTTCACCAGCCTCGGCCGTGTGTATCGCCTAAAATGCTTTGAGGTGCCGGAGGGCAGCCGCCAGTCCAAGGGTATGAACATCGTCAACCTCCTGCCCCTGCTGCCGGAGGAAAAAATCTCCGCTATGATCCGTCTGGAGGACCAGACCGAGGGTCAGTATCTGTGTATGATCACCCGTAACGGTATCATCAAGCGCACCCGTCTGGACGCCTATGCCAACGTGCGTAAGAGCGGCCTGATCGCCATTGATTTGGATGAGGGCGACGAGCTGGTGCGTGTGCTGACCACCGACGGCACCCGCCAGCTGGTGGTGGCCACCAAGAAGGGTATGGCCATCCGCTTTGACGAGAACGACGCCCGTGTCATCGGCCGTACCGCCCGTGGCGTGAAGGCGCTGAACCTCGCCGAGGGCGACGCCGTGGTGGGTATGGAGCATGTGGATGACGAGCGTCTGCTGCTCACCGTCACCGAGACGGGCTATGGCCGCCTGAGCCGCTTTGACGCCTACCGCTGCCAGAGCCGTGGCGGTAAGGGCCTGACCAACTATCACACCGAGAAATATGGCGACGTGGTGGGTGTTATGACGGTGGACGCCGAGGGTGAGGACCTCATCCTCATCTCCAGCGGTGGTATTATCATCCGTATGGCGATGGATGAAATTCGTCTGTGCAGCCGTACCTCTAAGGGTGTGCGCGTTATGCGTGTGCCGGAGGGCACCGCCATCGTGTCCATCGCCAAGGCGGAGCACGATGAGGCAGAGGTGAACTCCCACGCTGAGGAGACCGAGGGCGCCGACGAGGGCGCTGAGGACGCCGAAAACGAGGCTGTAGACACTGCCGAAACCCCTGCTGAGGACTAATCTTCCCCAACTGCAGACATTTCTGTGGAAAAATATAGCAGAAACGTATGACAAACTGACCGAACATTTCTGTTCGGTCAGTTTTCCGCCTTTTGCCGGTGTTGATGGGTGCGGAATGGTTGTGTAGGGAGCGGTATTTCTGCATTTCTATCCAACCTTGCTACAGCGTTGTAGGTCGGGAGTCAAGTCTCGCCGCTACTTTGTTTTTCACCATGTCGATAGTCAGGTCTCGCCCTACAAATCTCATACACGTCGGCAGGGATTTTCCTGTCGGTATTTCACCGTTTTGATGGATCCAATCCACTCTGAAATGCTCTTAAATAATCCCTTAAAATTAAGTATAGTTCACTTTGCATTTCCACCGCCGAACAAACGGTCGAAAATAGGCGAAAACCGCTTAAAATCAAGGGTTTACACCACTTTTTTAGTGGAAAAGACCGTGGAAAATGTGAAAAGTTTACCCTCGTTTTCGGGGTGAAATGGGGAAACTTCCCCCAATTTCCTCTTTCGATGGGTAAAATCTCTGTGGAAAAGTGGATGATTTGGTGGAAAACCCATAAAATGGGGCAGTTTTCCCCAAAAAAGTGATTTTTCCTCACAAAAGCCGTTTTTTATTCACTTTTTTCATAAAAATACACCCTTTTTTGAGGGTGAAATCACGCGAATTTTCGCTTTTGGAAAAAGAAACAAAGAGGAGCAAAAGGCTTCCTCTCGAGGGGAAGGTATAAAAGGTCGGTGCGTGATGGTAGGGGCGGGCGTAGCGAAGCGGCACGAGCGGCAATGAATGACAGCCCAGTGGGCTGTCAGAACCGCGAGTGGACCGAGCCGCAGCGAGACCCTCGACCGCCCGAAACGGCGGAAGCAAGCCCCCACCCTACGGTCTCTATCCGAGGTTGGTGCATTCCTCATTCCTCATTACTAATTACTCATTCTACGAAAGGAGGGAACCCCATGCTGTTTTTCGATAGCGCCTACGACGTGGCGGTTATCGGCGCCGGTCACGCCGGTATTGAGGCCGCCTTGGCCGCCGCCCGACTGGGCTGCAATACCGTCGTGTTCACCATTAATATGGACTGGGTGGGCAATATGCCCTGCAATCCCTCCATCGGCGGCACCGCCAAGGGACACTTGGTGCGTGAAATCGACGCACTGGGCGGTGAGATGGGAAAGGCGGCGGACGCCACCTTCCTGCAGAGCCGTATGCTCAACCGCGGCAAAGGCCCTGCGGTGCATTCCCTGCGCGCTCAGATCGACCGCCGCGACTATTCCGCCTATATGAAGGCGGTGCTGGAAAAAACCGCAAACCTTCATCTCCGACAGGCGGAGATTACCGCCATCGAGAGGGGAGAGGACGGCACTTTCTTGCTGACCACCCATCTGGAGGCCCAGTATTCCGCCAAGGCGGTGATTCTCGCCACCGGCACCTTCCTGCGCGGTCGGATTTTCGTGGGCGACGTGTCCTATGACGGCGGCCCCGACGG
This sequence comes from Acutalibacteraceae bacterium, assembly GCA_045544815.1. Classification (GTDB taxonomy): domain Bacteria; phylum Bacillota; class Clostridia; order Oscillospirales; family Acutalibacteraceae; genus UBA5905. Next base: position 27,332 of record JAZPZT010000053.1, read on the forward strand.
TATGTTCGCCGCCACCGCCCTCACCGATAGCCTGCTGAAGTTGGGCATCGCCACCCGCCGCTTTAAGACGGGTACTCCTGCCCGTGTCAACCGCAACAGCATTGATTTTACCCATTTAGAGGTGCAGGAGGGCGAAGAGCCGGTGGTGCCTTTCTCCTTCGAGACCACCGAGGCGTTGCACAATACGCTTCCCTGCCACATTACTTGGACAGGCGCGGAAACTAAGGCTGTGATACTGGAAAATCTACACCGCTCGCCCCTCTACGGTGGCAAGATCGAGGGCGTCGGCCCACGCTATTGCCCCAGTTTTGAGGATAAGGTGGTGCGGTTTGCCGATAAGGAGCGCCATCAGGTGTTTATCGAGCCCTGCGGCAAAAACACCGACGAGATGTACCTGCAGGGGCTTAGTTCCAGCCTGCCCGTGGACGTGCAGCTGAAGTTTTTGCGTACCATCCCCGGCCTCTCGCAGGTGCAGGTTATGCGCCCTGCCTACGCCATCGAGTACGATTGCATCGACCCCTTGCAGTTGGGTATGACGTTGGAGTTTATCGATATTCCCGGTCTGTACGGCGCCGGCCAGTTCAACGGTTCCTCCGGATATGAAGAAGCCGCCGCCCAAGGCTTGGTGGCCGGTGTCAACGCCGCCTTGAAGATTCAGGGTAAAGAGCCGATGATTCTCGACCGTGCCGGCAGTTACATCGGCACGCTGATCGACGATCTGACCACCAAGGGGTGCACCGACCCCTATCGGATGATGACCAGCCGCAGCGAGTACCGCCTCGTCCTGCGGCAGGACAACGCCGACCGCCGCCTGACCCCCATCGGCAGACGGGTGGGTCTGGTGGACGATGAGAGATGGGCGCACTTTGAAGCCCGTCAGGCGGCTTTGGCGGCGGAGCGCCGCCGTCTGGAGTCTGTGGGCGTGCCGCCCAGCGAGACGCTGGACGCTATCCTTGCCGCCTGCGGCACGACGCCCGTTACCAACGGCGCCAAACTGATTGATTTGCTGCGCCGTCCTCAGCTCAGCTATGCTGCGCTGGCGCCCGTTGATCCCGACCGCCCCGAAATTGACCCTGTGGTGGCGGAGCAGCTGGAGGTGGAAGTGAAATACGAGGGCTATATCCGCCGTGAGCAGGCGCAGATTGAGGAAATGCGGCGGCTGGAGTGCCGCCTGCTCTCTCCCGACACGCCCTACGAGAGCATTCACGGCCTGCGCAAAGAGGCGCAGGAAAAACTTTCTCGTGTGCGCCCCCGCAGTATCGGTCAGGCGGCGCGTATCAGCGGCGTCAGCCCTGCGGACGTGTCGGTACTGATTGTTTGGAGTCAGAGTAACACCCAAAGAGGTGACGGAAATGTATGACAGAGATTTATTTGCCCGTGTGGCTTCGCAATACGGCGTAGAAGTCAGCGGCGAGACGATTCAAAAACTGGATATTTACGCACGCCTGCTGGTGGAATGGAACGAAAAGATGAATCTCACCGCCATCACCGACCCCGTGGGTATTGCGGTGAAGCACTTCGCCGACAGCCTGACGGCGGCGCCCTTGCTGCCCGAGGGAGCTTTCTCCCTCATCGACGTGGGCACGGGCGCCGGATTCCCCGGCGTGCCGCTGGCGCTGCTTCGCCCCGATTGCCGCCTCACCCTGCTGGACAGCCTGAATAAGCGGCTCACTTTTTTAGAGACGGTCTGCCGTGAGGTGGATCTGCCGGTCACCCTCATCCACGCACGCGCCGAGGAGGGCGGCCAAAATCCCGACCTGCGGGAGAAGTACGACGTGGCCTGCGCCCGCGCGGTGGCGGCTCTGCCGACCCTCAGCGAGTATTGCCTGCCTTTCGTCAAGGTGGGTGGCCGCTTCATCGCCCTCAAGGGCCCCGACGCCGACCGTGAACTGGAGGACGCGCGCCGTGGTGTGGGCGTGCTGGGCGGCAAGATTGTGGGCACGCAGGCGCTCACCCTGCCTGCCGAGCCGATGGAAGGCATTGAGCCGATGGAGCGCCGCATTGTGCGGATCGATAAGGTAAAGCACACCCCTGCCGCCTATCCCCGTCACGGCTCTAAGATAAAGAAAAATCCGCTGTAAAAGATTTAGCCGCCTTGGTCGCACACCGAGGCGGCTTTTTTTGCCATCTTCAGGCAATATAAAATCTTTGTAATAGGGGAAACCGCCGCATTTTATGGAAAATACGGCGGTTTTCTGCGTCTTGTGGGGCGAGATGGCATTTCCCGACAACCGAAACCGACAGTTTTTTGTGTTGGCTTATGCTATGCTTGTACCATAGACAAAGAAAAGGCTGATTTTCGTATATATTGTGTTTATAGAGATGTATAATACAATATATTGTGTAAAATGACAACTACGCACATTCGTGTTTCACGTGAAACCGGGCGCTCGTAGTATTTACAGACCGTGAGTTTGAAGGCGCCCTTTCGAGAATGTCGCCTTGCTCCATTCTCCCACACCTGTACCCCGTATTGTTCCACATGAAACATTCCTCACTGAAAGGAGAATTTCTATGAAAAATCTGCTGAAAAAGCCCAAATATCCCACCAAAGGGGCGGTGCTGCTCATTCCCACCGCAGACATTCGTCCCAACCCCACCCAGCCGAGACGGGAGTTTCCGTTAGACAGCTTGATGGAGTTGGCGCAGAGTATCAGCGAAAACGGCATTTTGCAACCCCTGACCGTCTCCATAGAAAACGGCGTCCCCGTGCTGGTGGCAGGGGAGAGGCGCTTGCGTGCGGCACGCATCGCCGGTCTGGCGCAGGTGCCCTGCGTGGAGGTGCAGGCCGAAGCGCGCCAGCGGCAGGTGCTCACCCTCATCGAAAACCTGCAACGGGAGGATATGAACTGCTTCGAGGTGGCAGAGGGCATCCGCTATCTTATGGACAGTTTCGAGCTGACCCAGTGCGAGGCGGCGCACCAACTGGGGCTGAGTCAATCCGCCGTGGCCAACAAACTGCGGCTGTTGCGCCTGTCGGAGGAGGAGCGCGCCGCCCTCATCGCCGCCGGCTGCGGCGAGCGCCACGCACGGGCGCTGTTGCGGATCACCGAACCCACGCGGCGGTGGCAGGCTATTGAAAAAATCGTGGCGGACAAGCTGACGGTGGCGCAAACCGAGCGGTTGGTGGAGGAGTGGCTGGCAGGGCGTGTCCGCCGCAAACCGCCGAAACCGCTGATTCGGGACGTACGGGTATTTTTTAACACCGTCAACCACGCCTTGTCCGTTATGCGCCGCGGCGGTATCCCTGCGGAGAGCACCCAACGGGAGGAAGGGGATTTTATCGAATACGTGGTGCGTATCCCCAAACAGGCGGCGAAAAGGTAGGGATTGCTTTCTGCCCCCGTTCGTGGTATACTTACGGACGAGGTGAAACTATGTACCCCTATTTATTTGGTAACGAACATTTAAAAATGTACGATATCATCGGCGTTTTCGGATACGTCTTGATTTTCGCATTCTATTTGCACCGCAAAAACCGCTTTGCGCTGGCGCAAAAGGAAAAATATTGCTTGTGGCCGCTGCTTTTGGTGCAATGCGTGGCATTTACCTTCGGCGGCGAGTGGCTGGGCAGTCAAATTGGCCGCGCAACGGAGTTTTACGGATTTCTCGGCCTGTCGGCGGTGTTCACCGTCTTGTTAGCAGTGTCCGTGGCGGGATATCCCTTGCGGTGGCTGGACGACACCGTGCCGCTGTACCTGACGCTGGCATCGGTGCTGAAACTGGGTTGTTTTTGCAGTGGCTGCTGCTACGGTCTGCCGTGTGGGTGGGGAATGTACAACAGCCGCTGCGATCAGACCCAATTCCCGATGCAGTTGGTGGAGGCGGTGGCCTATGGGCTGCTCTTGTGGGCGCTGTGGCGCTATCGTGGAAAAACAGGACAGCGATTTGCTCTGTGTGTGAGCGGATACGCCGCCATTCGCTTTGCGGTGCAGTTTTTCCGCGGAGATCGGCCGATGTTCTCCGCTTTTCATTGGATGAGCGCCGTAGTGGCCGCCATCGGCGCAGCGCTGTGGTTGGTGTGCGGCTTGGTACGCACTCCGAAACAGGCAGCTAAAAATAATGAATGATGATTCCATGTTTCACATGAAACAAAAAGACCGACACAATCCGTGTCGGTCTTTTTTTGTTGGCACCCTCTGCGAGAATCGAACTCACAACTGCCCCTTAAGAGGGGGCTGTTATTGCGAGCACAGCGAGCAAAAAGGTTCTCTCAGCCGTCGAAAGCTATGCTTTCGGTAACGGCGTGAGGTTCTTATATCCATTTAACGAAAGAAAAGCGACACTCGAAGTGTCGTTTTTCTTTTTTTGTTGGCACCCTCTGCGAGAATCGAACTCACAACTGCCCCTTAGGAGGGGGCTGTTATATCCATTTAACTAAGAGGGCAAGTGTATGATAGTAGTTTACCCGTCTTTCGCGCATTTGTCAATGGGATATGGGTATTCTACCATTGACAAAAGTATGCGCAAACCGCTATAATAGGCGGTGACATCGGGTGCGGAACGCACCGAAAACAGGAGGCAAGTTATGAAACTGATTTACAACGTGCAGGACAAGCCGAAATTCAGCGAACTCATCGTCTTTGCCATCCAGCAGCTGCTGGCCATTATGGCCGCCACGCTGGTGGTGCCGGTCATCGTCGGCAACGGCATGAGCCCTGCCGCCGCCCTGGTGGGCGCAGGCGTGGGCACGCTGGTGTACATCTTGTTCACCAAGGGCAAAAGCCCCGTATTCCTCGGCTCTTCCTTCGCTTTTATCGGCTCTATGCTGGCGGCCTTTGCCGGTGCGACCTCGGTGGCGCTGGGCTATATGGGCCTCATCATCGGTGCGGTGCTGGCCGGCCTGGTGTACGTGGCCATCTCCGCCGCCGTCAAGCTGGCAGGCGTCAACTGGCTGAATAAGCTGATGCCGGCGGTGGTCATCGGCCCTACGGTGGCGATTATCGGCCTGTCTCTGGCAGGTAACGCCGTGGGCGACCTGCAAGTGGGCGAGGTCAACCGCTATTACAACCCGGGCGACTACCAGATTGTGCAGGTGAACACCTCCACCATGGAGCAGACCAAGGACGGCGCCTATCTGTTCGGTGTCAATAACACCGACGGCGCTCAGTATATGGTGGTGGATAAGGACGTAAAACTCAACCAGCCCGTCCCTGCGGACAAGGTGCACCCCGAAATTGTGGTCACCGTCAACGCCGACGGCAGCAAAACTCTGTCCTCGCCCTGCGGCTCCACCTATATTGCGCTGATTTGCGGCCTCGTCACCTTGGCGGTGACCATGTTGGCCGCCACCTTCGGCAAGAAAATGGTGCGACTGATCCCCTTTATTCTCGGTATCTTGGCCGGCTACGTGCTGGCGGCGCTGTTCACCGTCATCGGTATCGCCACCAACAACGACGCCTTGATGATTGTGGATTTCTCCTATTTCACCCGTTTGGTAGAGGGCGGTGTCACCCTCAACACCTTCGTGTCCCTGCCGGATTTCACCTTCCTCACCGCTTTCGGTGCTTTTGACCAGCTGAGCTGGACCTACGTCGGCACCGTCGCCGTGGCGTATATCCCCGTGGCCTTCGTGGTGTTCGCCGAGCACGTGGCGGACCACAAGAACATCTCCTCCATCATCGAGCAGGATCTGCTGGAGGATCCCGGTCTGTCCCGTACCCTGCTGGGTGACGGCGTGGGCTCCATGGCCGGCGCGCTCTTCGGCGGATGCCCCAACACTACCTACGGCGAGAGCGTGGGTTGCGTGGCGATTACCGGCAACGCCTCGGTGGTGACCATCTTTGCCGCCGCCGTGTTGGCGATTTTGATTGCCTTCATCAACCCCTTCGTGGCCATCGTCAACACCATTCCCCCCTGCGTGATGGGCGGCGTGTGCATCGCTCTGTACGGTTTTATTGCCGTTTCGGGTCTCAAGATGGTGCAGAAGGTGGATCTGGAGCAGAATAAGAATCTGTTTGTGGTGTCGGTGATTCTGATTGCCGGTATCGGCGGCTTGACGCTGACCTTCGGTCAGGTGTCGGTCACCGCTATTGCTACCGCTTTGATTTTGGGTGTGCTGACCAATCTGATGCTGAAAAGCGCTCCCGAGTCCGCCGAGGAGGAGTCGGCGGAGGATATTGTCGAGGAATAAATCAATAATTTGCGTAGAAAAACGGCTGTGGGTGTACCCACAGCCGTTTTTTTTGCGTTTTCATCGCCTGCGGCGATGCAGGCGGATAATATCCGCCCCTACGGATTCTATCCCACCTCCGTGCAAAATCATAGGAAACCTCACGGCGAAAGCGAAAAAACAGTTTACAGACCTTGGTTTCTGTGTTAGAATTGGATTATAATTAGGTAATTATACGATTTTTTCTATGATACAGAGAAAAATACGGGATTTTAAGCGAAAAGAGGTACGCACTATGGCGAAAATTATGGCGGTGGTCACCCAAAAGGGTGGCGTAGGCAAAACCACGTCGGCGGTGAATCTGGCGGCGTCGCTGGGCGAACTGGGCAAAAAGTGCCTGCTGGTGGATATCGACCCACAAGGCAACGCCACCAGCGGCGTGGGCGTGGACAAGCGCACGGTAAAAAAATCCACCTACGACCTGCTGATGGGGGAGACCGACGGCACCACCGCCGTGATGAAAACGCCTTTTGAAAATCTGTGGATCATTCCTGCCAGTTTGGCGCTGGCGGGTGCGGAAATCGAAATGGTGGATGTGCCCCATCGGGAAAAGCGGCTGAAAGCCGCCCTCGCGCCCTGCCGCGAGCAGTTCGATTTCATCCTCATCGACTGTCCCCCTGCCTTGGGTCTGCTGACCCTCAACGCTTTGGTGGCGGCGGACACATTTCTGATTCCGGCACAGCCGGAATATTACGCCCTGGAGGGCTTGTCCCAGCTCATCGCCACCGTGCGGCAGGTCAAGCGCCTGTATAACCCCACGCTGGAGCTGGAGGGCGTGTTATTCACCATGTACGACGGCCGCACCCATCTCACCCAGCAGGTGGTGGCGGAGGTCAAGAAGTTTTTCCCCCGCCGCGTGTACGCCACCGTCATTCCCCGTACGGTGCGTCTGGCAGAGGCGCCCAGTTTCGGCCGCCCCATTAACTATTACGATAAGACGGGCAAGGGCGCCAAGGCCTATATGGAATTAGCCAAAGAGATTTTAAGCAAGCAGTAACGCAGGCGCTCGTAGTACGTGCAGACCGCCAATAGTAAGGCGCCTGCTCGCACAAGTGCGTTGTAATGACGGATGCAACACAAAAACATCTACCCATTCCAACTGAAAAGGAGACAATAAAAATGGCAAGTAAAATTGGCGGCCTCGGCCGTGGATTGGATGCGCTGTTTGCGCAGAATACGCTGGAGGACGGCGTTTCCACCGTCACCCTGCCTTTAGACGATATTATCCCCAACAAAGAGCAGCCCCGTAAGCAGTTTGACGAGGAGGCGCTGGCGGATTTGGCGGCGTCCATCGCCCAGCACGGCGTGCTGCAGCCCCTGTTGGTGCGCCCCATGCCCGACGGCACCTATCAGCTGGTGGCAGGCGAGCGTCGTTGGCGTGCCAGCCGTATGGCGGGTCTCACCGAGGTGCCCGTGGTCATCCGTGAGATGGACGAGCGGGAGAGTGCCGAATTGGCGCTGATTGAAAACCTCCAGCGTGAGGATTTGAACCCGATGGAAGAGGCCATCGGCTACCGCACTTTGATGGAGAGCTACGGCCTGACCCAAGAGCAGACCGCCCAGGTGGTGAACAAATCCCGTCCTGCGGTGGCCAACGCCCTGCGTCTGCTGATGTTGCCCGAGGCGGTCACCGAGATGGTGGCGTCGGGCAAACTGTCCGCCGGTCACGCCCGTACTGTGCTGGCCTTTGAGGGCGAGGAGGCGCAGATTGCCGCCGCCACCGCCGCTGTGGAGCTGGGTCTGTCGGTGCGTGAATTGGAGAAGCGGGCCAAGGCCGCCAAGGCGAAGCCCCGTGCCCCCAAAGAGCCGAAGAAGCAGGACAGCTTCTACGACGAGGTGGCGCTGTCCCTGCGTGAGGCGCTGGGCCGTCAGGTGAAGGTCACCGTGGGCGCCAAGGGCGGCACCCTGCAGGTGGAGTTTTTCGACGCCGAAGATTTGCGTTTTCTCGCCAACAAACTGGCGGAGGAATGAGAAATTAGAAATGAGCAATGAGTAATTAGTAATGAGTAATGGGAGTAGCCACTGCGAAGTGGTAGTAACTACGTTCATTCCTCATTACTAATTATACAAGAGGTATAAAATGAGTGAAGTTATACAGGCTGAATACACGATGACCCTCAAAGTGGCGTCTTTTGACACCGACCGCACCGACCGTATGCGTCTGTCCGCCGTCCTGCGGTATCAGCAGGAGGCAGGGGAGCAGCATCTCGGCCCTGCGGGCTTGGGTTGGCGTGACCTCAGCGACCACGGCATTGCCTTTGTGGCCTCCCGTTGGCATACGGTGATTCACCGCCTGCCCACGTTAGAGGAGCAGGTCACCCTCACCACCTGGCACCGTGACCGCAAGGGCCCTCGCTTTTTCCGTTGCTATGAGTGGCGTGACGCCGAGGGCTGTCTGCTCATCGAGGGCGTCATGCAGTTTGCGCTGGTGTCGGTCACCGACCACCGTCTCCTGCGTGGGGACGAGTTTATGGCGCTGGCGCCCCTGCCCGATGCCACCCGTGGCGTGAGTTGCGCCGACCCCGGCCGCTTCCGCCTGTCGGAGGAGATGGACAACGGCACCCATAAGGTGCGCTGGTCGGATATCGACCGCAACGGCCATATGAACAACACCCGCTATGCGGATTTGATGTGGGACGTGGTGCCGGAAGATTGGCAGGACGAAACCCCCACCGACGTGGAGATCTATTTCTCCGGCGAGAGTCGGCAGGGGGATATGCTCGTGCTGTGTTCCTCCGTCGAGGCAGATAACGTCCTCTGCGTGGCGGCGGACAACGCCAATGGCCGCGTCTTTTCCGCCAAGATCACCTTTGCGGAATGAGTATGGATTTTAACGAAGCTTGCACCCGTGCCCGTGAGGGCGACCTGCCCACCCAAAGCATCGGTGTGCTGCAAGAAAAGCCACTCCACGCCACCCTCAAATGGTGGCTGGACGATAATCCCGATCATCACGAAATCACCCTGCCCTGCGGCAAGGTGGCGGACGTTTTCGACGGCACCACCGTCACCGAGGTGCAGACCGCTAATTTTACTGCCCTGCGTAAGAAACTGGAGATACTTCTGCCTCACTATCCCGTCACGGTGGTGCACCCTCTGGTGCGGCGCAAGTACGTGTCCTGGATCGACCCGATTTGCGGCACCGTCACCGAGCCAAGAAAAAGCCCCCGTATCGGCTCATTCGCCGACGGCGGCAAGCAGCTCATCTATCTGTTGCCGCTCTTATCCCACCCCCATCTCACCATCCGTCTCGTGCTCATCGACGCCGAGGAGCAACGGGTGCTCAGCGCCGACAAAAAGGGCAACACCTACAAGCGGTTTAGCCGCCGTGCGGTGCTGCTGCCTCTGTCGGTGGAGGACGTGCTGGATTTGAAAGCCCCTGCCGACTACGCCGCTCTGATTCCGTCCTCGCTGCCCGACCGCTTCACCGCCGCCCAATTTGGCAAGGCGGCGAAACAGCAGGGCCGCAATCTAAACGGCACGCTGAAAGTGCTCCTCGACCGCGGTGTCCTCACCCGCACCGACAAAGAGGGCAACGCGTGGACGTATGAGAGAATGAGGAATGAGGAATGAACCAAGGGCGGCTGGAGACCGTAGGGGCGAGACCTTGCTCCCGCCGCCTTCAAAATTACGCACCGACCACATCAAGCCTTCCCCTCCAATCCCTATCCCGTATTGAGCGAGACTGAATGTTTTCGTTCTATTTTGAAATGGCGGACCTGCGGTCCGCGAGTCAGTTCGTAACCATCCTGACTTTAAACAAAACTAAGGAGTGTATCTAACGTGAAACAAAACAAAGCAAGCGAGAGAATTCGATTTCTCGCCCTCACCGGTGTCATTGCCGGTTTGTATACCGCCCTGACCTTGTTGTTAGCGCCCTTTTCCTTCGGTATCGTACAATGCCGCGTGTCCGAGGCGCTGACCATCCTCGCCGCCTATCACCCTGCCGCCGTGGCGGGGCTCACCCTCGGTTGCGCCCTCTCCAATTTTGTGGGTCTGACCATGGGCGCTAACACCGCCGGCGCGCTGGACATCCTGCTGGGCACTCTCGCCACGGGTTTGGCGGCGTGGGCGTCCTACGGCCTGCGGCAGATCCGCCTCGGCGGTCTGCCGGTGCTGTCCACTATCCCGCCCGTGCTGTTTAACGCTCTCATCATCGGTACAGAGCTCACCCTCGTGCTGGGGCCCGTCACCCTGCCCACTTGGCTGATGTGGAGCGCCTCGGTGGGTATCGGTCAAATCATCGCCTGCGTGGGCGGTGGCCTGCTGTTGGCCTATTCCTTCCAAAAAAGCGGCCTGGACCGCAAAATACGGCAAGATTTGAATACAAATAGGTGAAAACCTACTTAATTATACTATTCGTATAGGAGAAACCCTATGAAACACCCATTTCGACAATATGGCTCGGTGGTGATCCTACTGGCCTGCATCGTGGCGTTGTCGGTGCTGGTCACCGTGCTGACGGGTGGATTTTCGTTCGGCTCGGAGCAAGCCGAAGGAAAAACCGTTCTCGCCACCACCTATCCCATCTACGTGGCGGCGCAGAATATCCTCGGCGCGGACACCTCGATTGCGCTGACCCGTCTGGACGGTGCGGCGTCGGGCTGTCTCCACGACTATCAGATGTCCCCCTCCGACCGCCGCGCGGTGGAGGAGGCTCAGCTTATCCTGATGAACGGCGCCGGCGCCGAGACGTTCCTCCACGGTATCGTGGATGAGCAAAAGTGCGTGGACACCTCGCAGGGCATTGACCTGCTGTGCGCCGCCCACGACCACGACCACGGGGAGGAGCACCACCACGAGGAATATAACGAGCACCTGTGGCTGAGCCCCTCGCGCTACGTAAAGCAGGTGGAGGCGGTGCTCAAGGCGCTGTGCGCCCTAAACCCCGAGATGACCGCCGTATATGAGGCCAATGCCTATACTTATTATCGAAAAATCGACGGCATCGTCTTTATGATGAACACCTACACCGCCGCCTTTGAGGGGCGGCCCTGCGTCCTCTTCCACGATTCCATGTCGTATCTCGCCGCCGATTTGGGGCTGGACGTGAAGCTCACCCTATCGGTGGAGGGGGAGAGCGGTCTCTCCGCCGCCGATTTAAAGAAAGTGGAGGTGCTGGCGGCTCAGCACCCCGATTTGCTTTTGCTCTACGACACCCAGTACGCCCAGCGGTACGAGGGATTGCGCGGCGCACCCCTCGCCATAGACACGGCGGTGCAGGGGAAGGGCAACCCCGACGACTGGCTGACGGCGATGGAGTATAACATCGACCAAATTATGCGCCTATTGGAGGTGTACGAATGAGTCATCACGATCATTGCGGACTGCATTGTCTGAAAATTGAACACATCACCGTGCGCGCCTCGGGTCAGACGCTGGTGGAGGACGTGAGCCTCCACGCCCACTGCGGCGAGATCACCGCCGTCATCGGCCGCAACGGCGCAGGTAAATCCACCCTGTTTAAGGCCATCCTCGGTGATATCCCCCACAAGGGCGAGGTCATCTTTTCGGGTCACAACGGCACCCCTGCCAAGCGCCGACCCCGTATCGGCTACGTGCCCCAGAGTCTGAATATCTCCGAGGGTAACCCTGCCTCGGTGCTGGATATTGCGGTGGCCTATACCTCCCGCTGGCCCGCTTTCCTGCCCACGCCGCGCAAACTGCGTAAAAACCTGGAGCAGCATTTTGCGCGCTTCGACGCCGCCGATCTGCTGGATAAGCAGGCGGGCCGTCTGTCGGGCGGCGAGTGGCAGAGGGTGCTTCTCGCCATCGCCACCCATCCCCATCCCGATATGCTGGTGCTGGACGAGCCCGTTTCGGGCGTGGATACCGCAGGCCTTGCCAAGTTTTACGCTCTGTTAGAGCAACTTCGTGGGGAGGATATGGTGATTCTCATCATCTCCCACGATCTTGCCTTTGTCCGCAGCCACGCCGACCGCGTGGTGCTGCTGGACGGCAGGGTGCTGGCTTGTGGCGCCCCTGCCGAGGTGTTCGCCTCTGCCGCCTTCCGAGAGGCATTCCCGACGGGAGGTGAGCGTGGTGTTTGATTGGTTGCAATACGATTTTATGCGCACCGCCCTGTGGGCCGTGCTGCTGCTGGTGCCGCTCTTGTCCCTGCTGGGCACGCTGGTGGTGAATAATCGGATGTCCTTCTTCTCCGACGCTCTGGGTCACTCCGCCCTGACGGGCGTGGCCATCGGCGTCATCGCCGGGGTCAGCGAGTACCGTCTGGTGATGGTGCTGTTCGGCGTGGTGTTTGCTCTGTGTATGAATCGCATCCGCCGCAGCCGTATGGCCTCCACCGACACGGTCATCGGCGTGTTTTCCTCGGTGGGTGTGGCGTTGGGACTTACCCTCTTGTCCGCAAACGGCAACCTCGCCAACTATCAAAGCCTGCTGGTGGGCGATATTTTAAGTGTCTCGACTACGGAATTGTGGGTGCTGGCAGGCGTGCTGCTGCTGACGGTGACGGTGTGGCTGTTCTGCTTCAACGGCTTCTTCGCCGTGAGTATCAGCCCCTCCGTGGCGAGGAGTAAAGGTCTGCGCACCGCACTATACGACAATCTTTTCGTGGTGCTGGTGGCTGTGGTGGTGATGTTGGCCATCCGTTGGGTGGGTCTCTTGCTCATCAACGCCATGCTGATTCTCCCTGCCGCCGCCTCCCGCAACGTGGCGCGGAGTATGCGCTCCTACCACCTGCTCAGCCTGATTTTCGGTCTGTTTGCGGGCGTGTTGGGTCTGTGGCTGTCCTACTATAACGGCGTTGCCACCGGCCCCACCATCATTTTGGTGTTGGCGGCAGTGTTTTTCGGCACGTTCCTCCTGCGCAAGAAGTGATGGAACGACCCTTACTGTTTTTCCTATGATTTTCCCACCCCAAGGAGGTAATTATGACGAAGTTTTTGGATGATTTTCGGCGGCGATTGGACGCCGATCGCGTGGCGGCACGCATTGTGCGCTGGGGTATGCTGGCCATCATCGGCCTGCTGCTTCTGCTGGTGGCGTTCTACGCCATCGACCGCTGGTACACCCCCGAAATGCCGGCAGGCGCAGAGGCTACCATGGTCCAGCAGGGTGTCTACGGTCTCTTTGGCGGCGGTTTGCTGGCGGCGCTTACCGTCACCGCCATCGCCGCGTGGCATCCGCTGAAGGACGCCACCCCCATCCGCCGCGAGGTGTGGTTTATGCCCCTGATGTCCGGCGTGTTGGCGCTGGCGGTGTTCAGCCTCGGCTACGTCTTTTTGGGCGTCTATCCCATCGGCAATAAATCCATTCTGATGGTGGATTTGCACCATCAGTACGCGCCGCTGCTCAGCGAGTTGCGCCATATGTTGTTGGAGGGCGGCGACCTGTCCTATAATTTCCATATCGGTATGGGCAGCAGTTTTCTGCCTGCCTACGCCTACTATCTCTCCAGTCCGCTGAATCTCCTCTTGGTGCTGTTCCCCGAAAACCACCTCACCGAGGCGATTCTGCTCATCACGCTGGTCAAGTTTACCCTCACCGCCGCCGCCTTTACGGCGCTGGCGCAGTATCTGACCAAAAAGCGCACCGCCTCTATGGTGGCGGTGGGCGTGATGTATGCCCTGTCGGGGTATATGCTGGCCTATTCGTGGAACATTATGTGGCTGGACGTGGTGGCACTGCTCCCCGTGGTGGTGCTGGCACTGGAGCATATGCTCAAAACCGGCAAAATCGTTCCCTACGCTCTCTTGTTGGCGGTGGCGCTGTTTGCCAACTACTACATCGGCTTTATGCTGTGCGTGTTCCTCGTGCTGTATTGGCTGGTGTGGGTGTTCCGCAAGCGCCGCACGCTGAAAGCTGTCTTTGACGGCGGCTGGCGTTTCGCCGTGGGCAGTCTGTGGGGCGCCGGTATGGTGGCGGCTCTGCTGATTCCCGTGGCTCTGGCACTGGGTCGCACCTCCGCCGCCGGCGGCGAGCTGGGCGATTTCCGCACCAATTTTGAGATTTTCGACCTCTTCGGTCGCTTCTTCTACGGCGCTACCCCCACCATCCGCTCGGGCAATCTGCCCAACCTCTATTGCGGTGTGGCGGCGGTGCTATTGGCGCCCATCTATTTCGCACAGAAGCAGATTCCCCTGCGCCGCCGTCTCTGCTACGGCGGTCTGCTGGCGGTGATGTTGCTCAGTTGCACCCTCACCCGTTGGGATTTGGTGTGGCACGGCCTGCACAGCCCCAACGACCTTCCTTATCGCTTCTCCTTCCTCACCATTTTCGTGGTGCTGGTGCTGGCGGCCTACACCCTCGGCCAGATTAAGACGGTCAAACCCAAGCATATCCTCGTCAGCCTCGCCTGCAGCGCCGCCTATTTGGTGCTGTGGGAGAAGCTTACCGCCCTCAATACCACCGACAAGGCGGATAAGGTGGCGCTGGACGACTATCTGCTGTACATCAACCTCATCCTGCTGTTGGTGTACGCCGTGATCCTGCTGGTGGGTGCGGTGCGCCGCGCGCCCCGTCAGGCCATGGCACGCCTGCTGCTCACCGTAGTGTGCGCCGAGATGTTGTTTGGCGTCTCCCGCACCCTCAAGACGATGAATCAGAACGAGTATTACACCGCCCAACCCAATTACGTCGACAACGTCAAGCACACCGTCATCAACGACGCCCTGCGCAACGTGGAGAAATTGGCGGCGGAGGAGGGCGGCTTCCTGCGTATGGAATACCTGCCCCGCACCACCTGCGTGGACACCGCCCTGCACCATTACAGCGGCCTGACCACCTTTGCCTCCAGCAATCCCTATTGTACCACTCAGCTGATGGGCGAATTGGGCTTTGCCATCAACGGTGTCAACAGCTATCTCTACCACAGTTTCGTGGCGCCCATCGACTCCATGCTGGGTCTGCGCTACGTGATTTTGGAGAATTACATCGCCAACCATCCCCAGTTGGAGTACGTACAGACGGTGTCCGCACCCGATAAGGACGGCAACGCCGTGTCCTATTACGTCTATCGCAACAAGACGGCGCTGTCGGTCGGTATGGCGGCCACTAACGCCCTAACGGAGTTTGAGGGCACTGCCTACGACCCCTTCGGCTGTCAGCAGGATTTGTTCACCGCCCTGTCGGGCGTGGAGGACGCCATTTATGTCCCCGTGGAGATGGAGGTGGACGGCGTGGGTGGTCATTCCATCAACGGCTCTTCCTTCCGCATTACCGGCGGCAGCAACACCTTCAGCGGCTATATCACCGAGCCGGGCCAGTATTTCGCCTACGTGGATTGCCGCGCCGCCGACGAGATTTCGGTGGAGAGTTTCAATGAGGAGGGCGCGTCCCTCAATCATTGGTCGGTGACCAATTACGAGCCCTATATCATTGATATGGGCACTCTGACCGAGCGCCAGAGCGTCAGCGTCACCGTCACCAACGACAGCGCCTGTATCGGCAACATCTATATTATGCGTCTGGATACCGACGCCTATCAGAATCATTACGAGGTGCTGTCTGCCGGCGGCCTGCGTGTCACCCAGCAGACCGGCCACTCCATTACGGGCACCGTCACTGCCAAGGAGGACGGCACGCTGTTCTTCTCCCTGCCCTACGATAAGGGCTGGCAGGTGTACGTGGACGGCAGTCCCGTGGAGACTTTCCCCGTGGACCGTGGCGAGGAAGAGGTGGAGGCTGAGGACGGCACCATCGAGCAGGTCAAGACGGACGACGGCGCCTTCTTGGGCGCTATGCTCCCTGCCGGCACCCACGAGGTGACCATTGTGTACACCGCTCCCGGCGGCACCATCGGTCTCATCATCAGCGGCGTCAGCCTGCTGTTGTTGCTCATCCCCTTGGTGGTGGCGATTCTCCGCCGCCGCCAAAAGCGTGGGATTTCTCTCGCCGTCATCGTCAAGGCAGCGCAACCCACCGAGGAATAAGCAAAAAGCCAAAC
>JAZPZT010000054.1:0-7946 GCA_045544815.1 Acutalibacteraceae bacterium
GCGCATTTTCTCGACAGACAGCTCGGTGCGCACACCAAGGCAAGAATCAATAGGGCCGGTCATACCCACGTCGGTAATGAATCCAGTACCATTGGCTAAAACCTGCTCGTCGGCGGTGGCCACGTGGGTGTGGGTGCCGAAGAGGGCGGAAATCCGCCCGTCGGCATAGGCCGCCAGCGCCCGCTTTTCCGCCGTGGCTTCCGCGTGGAAATCCACCACGCAAAACTTGGGATTGCCCGCCTCTTGCAAGACCGTATCCAGCACGTCAAAGGGGGATGTAAGCGCTTCCATATACACCGTACCCTGCAAATTCACCACCGCCACCTGATAGCGACCACGATCCACGAAGGTGACACCGCGACCGGGCGTGCCATTGGGCAAATTGGCAGGGCGCAGGAGAAACTCATTCTCCTCCAGCATCTCGTAAAACTCGTGGCGGCGGAAGGTGTGATTGCCGCCGGTGATGACGTCGGCACCTGCGTCGAAAATGCACTTTGCCGAGGTGGGGGTGATACCGTTGCCGTCGGCCGAATTTTCACCATTGACGATACAGACGTCCACCGCCAGCTCACGCTTCACACGGGGCAGCACCGCCTGCAGATGACGGCAGCCTATGCCGCCCACCACGTCACCGATACATAGAATTTTCATGAAAATCCTCTTTCTATTGAAAAGGCGGAGCGGATAAACCGCTCCGCGTTTTTCTTTGTAACCGCTGAGAATCGTGACTAAGATATCGTTCGCGGTTGCCTTATTCCACAGAAATGAAATAGTAGTAGACGGGCTGACCGCCGGGGATGGCGGACACGTCCACGTCCACGCCCATACGAGCCATCTTGCCACGGACGTTTTCACAAGCGGCCTCGGCCTCTTCCTCAGAGATGCCCTCGCCGTAGATGAGGGTGATGAAATTGACCTCTTTATCCGAAGCCAGACGGCCACGGACCAGACGGCGCGCCAAACGGGGAGCGGCCACGGCCACGTCACTGTCCACGAAGGACAGCTTGCCGTTGTCCAGAGCCAGAATCTGGCCCTCCTGAATCTTATGCCCCTCAAAATCGCTGTCACGGGCAGCGAAGGTCACCGAGCCGGTGGACACGTTATCCGCCGCACGCTGCATGGCGATGGTGTTGGTGTCCACGTCCTCATCGGGGTTAAAGGCCAGCATAGCGGCGATACCCTGAGGAATGGTACGGGTGGGCAGCACAACCACCTTGCGGTCGGCCAGAGGCACGGCCTGCTCGGCGGCGAGAATGATATTCTTATTATTGGGCAGCACGAACACCGTCTTTGCGGGAGTGGCCTCGATGGCGGAGAGAATGTCGTCGGTGGAGGGATTCATCGTCTGACCACCGGACACCACCTGGTCGCAAGCCAAATCGTCGTGGAACAGGCTGGTCAAACCATCGCCTGCGGCCACAGACACAAAGCCGTAATCGTTCTCGGGCTCCACACGCTCCAACTTCGGCACGGCGGCGTCGGCGGCGGCATCCGCCTCGCCAACCCAACCGGCATTCTGGTGCTGAATACGCATATTCTCGATCTTAACGGTCTCGAACTGGCCGTACTTGACCGCCTCTTCCAGCGCCTTGCCGGGGTTGTTGGTGTGGACGTGCACCTTGATGATCTCCTCGTCGTCCACCACCACAACACAGTCGCCAATGCTCTCTAAGTAGGCACGCAGACTCAACGGATCCAGCTTACACGCAGGATCACGGCCGACGATAAACTCGGTACAATAGGTGAAGGTGATCTCCTCATCGAAACTACCCACGGCGTTATTCTGAGCCACCTTAACGGGAGCAGCCTGGGTGTCGCCGGCAACGATCTCGCCGCCCTTAAACACGTCCAGCATAGCCTCGATGATGATACAGAAACCCTTACCGCCGGCGTCCACCACGCCCGCCTTTTTCAGCTGGGGCAGCAGGTCGGGGGTGCGCTCCAAAGAGGCCTCGGCCTCGGCGCAGATGACCTCCCACACGGCGATGGGGTCGTTATTGGTTTCGGCAAACGCCTTACCTGCCTCGGCGGCCTCACGGGAAACGGTGAGGATGGTGCCCTCGGTGGGCTTCATCACGGCCTTATACGCCGCCTCGACACCAAAGGTCAGAGCGGTGGCCAAATCCACGCCGTCTGCCTCTGTCTTGCCCTTCAGGCCCTTGGAAAAGCCACGGAACAGCAAAGAGAGGATAACGCCGGAGTTACCACGGGCGCCACGCAGCAGAGCGGCAGAAGCCACGTCCGCCACCTCGGTAGCGGTGGGGTTCTGCAAGCGCACCAACTCACGGGCCGCATTGGCAATGGTCATAGACATATTGGTACCGGTATCACCATCCGGCACGGGGAATACGTTTAAGGCGTCAACCGCCTGTTTGACATTTGACAGCGCATGGGACGCAGAAATCATTGCATCCCGCAACATAGATCCTTGAATCAAACGTAAGCACTCCTTTTCTGCACGGCACGTCGCCGCATATTACTGCAGGCGATTATTCGGGCTGAATACCGTCCACAAACACGTTTACTTTTTTAACCGTCAGGCCGGTGGCCTCTTCCACCGTGTAGCGCACCTTGTTGACGATGCTCTTGGCGATGGCGGAGATGTTCATACCAAAGACCACCTCGATGTGAACGTCCACCACCAGACGCTCGCCCTCGCTGCGCACGCGGACGCCGTCCTCCACCTTATTACCACGACCGAGGATGGCACGCAGACCCTTGACGGGACTCTTGCTCACCATACCCACCACGCCGTAGCAGGAGGACACAGCCTCACCCACGAGATGACGGAAGTATTCCTGGGATACCTCGATGGTACCATACCGATTGTCGATGCGAATCATAGTAACACACCTTTCCTTAGTTGGGTTATTTCCACCCGGCGATGCCGTGATAGGGGTCATAGCCTGTGGGGGTAATTGCCGTCAAGCGGCGGTCATAGGCGGCAACGCCGCCACGATAACATAGGGGAATGAAGGGCGTATCCGTGCCGAAGGCATCCAGAAACGCCTGCAGAGAATCTGCACCGCTGCGATAGGCGGCGTACGCCGTTTTAGCGGTGCTGTTCGCCGCTACACCGTAGGCGGATTTTTTATCCATCAAGATGGAGCGCAAACTCATATCCGCACCGAAGCGATATTCGCCCAAATACAATTCGTACTCGCCCTTTTCCAAGCATTGGCGGTATTCCGCCTCGCTCATAGGCATGAGCACGATCTGTATGCCGAGGAGATCGGCCTGGGTGCGTATTAACTCGGCCACCGCACCGCGGTCGGAGCGGTTGCTGTTGTATATCAGCCGCAATTCGGGCAATTTCTTACCCTTCAGCGGATAGCCGACGTCGGTGAGTAGCGTCAGCGCCGCATCCGCATCCTGCTGGGCGGAGGGGGCTACGCAATCTGCCATCGCCTGCCATACCGTAGGCAGCGGAGAGGCCGAAGCCACGCCACGCTCGCCGTAGGTCGCCGCTATAGCGGAGCGGTCAAGGAGCAGGCTCAACGCTTGTCGCACGGCAGGCTGTGCCAACTGCTTGTGGGAGCTGTTGATACCCAAAAACACCATGGTGTTCATCGCCACGGGGCGGCTGGCGCCGGTGATACGGGGCTCCTCTCCCTCGCTGAGGTCGTCGAAGCAATAGGCGATGCGACCCGAAGCCAAGGCGTAGTAACGAGCCGCCATACTGGGCAGGTGCTGCAGGGCAATCTCGGGGAAGGTCACCTCGGTGGGATGACGGGGATTCTTCGCCAGTTGCGGGCCGCTGTCGGTCTGCTGCAGCATATAAAGGCCGCCGCCGACGGGTGCCTGCGCCGCCTTGTCGGTCAAGGTGGCCGCTTTCACCACGGGGAAGGTCAGGCAGGCGTCTGCGTGGATATCCGCAGAGGCCAAAGTAAAGGTCACTTGCCGCTGTTTGCTATTGGCTTTAGCGGCGGTCACGTTGGTAAGCAAAGATTGATAATTGGACGAAGTTTGCGCCTTTTGAAAAGACTTGACCACGTCCTCTGCCGTGACGGCAGAGCCGTCGGAGAACACCGCACCCTCGCGCAGCGTGACGGTCAGGTGGGTGGCGTCGGTACGTGTTACCTCAGACGCCAGAGAAAGCTGCGGCTGATAGCCGTCGGCCATCACCATCAGGCTGTCGTACAGCAGATGAGTCAGCTGGAGATTCACCTCGGTCGTTGCGGAGAAGGGGTTGAGGGTGTCGTCGTGGCTATACGGCAGGGCGAACACCAATTCCTCCTCAGGAGTTTCGGGTACCACGTCATCGGTGCTGTCCATAGGAATGTCGATGGAATCCGGGACCTCGTCACAACCACCCAGCAGCAACAACACGCACAGCGCCAGCAAAATGCACCAAATACGCCGTGGCATACGACCCACCTCCTTCGCCTATGTAGTGAGCGCAGTTACGCACAATACAGCATAAGCGTATGTATTATAGCACTTTTGCCATCAATAATCAAGGATTTTCTATATAAATGCAAAAATTCCACAACCTTGCAAAAAAATTCTAAAAAATAGGTTGTATTTTTTTCTATATATGATAAAATATAGCGGTTAATGTGGTATATTAGTGCCACAGACAATAAAAAGTAGGGTCCATTCATCCTACTACAAAAAGGAGGCTCTCATATGAGCAAACCCAAGTTTTACATCACCACCGCCATCGCCTACGCCAGCCGTAAGCCCCACGTGGGCAACGTCTACGACATTGTGCTGGCCGATATGATCGCCCGCTACAAGCGGATGATGGGCTTTGACGTACACTTCCTCACCGGCTCCGACGAGCACGGTCAGAAGATTGAGGAGTACGCCAAAGAGGCAGGCATGACGCCTCAGGAGTACGTGGACGGCACCGCCGCCACCATCAAGGCTGTGTGGGACAGCATGAACGTCACCTACGACCGCTTCATCCGCACCACCGACGCCGACCACGTGGCCGTGGTACAGAAGATTTTCCGCAAGCTGTACGAGCAGGGCGATATCTACAAGAGCAGCTACGAAGGCAAATACTGCGTACCCTGCGAGTCCTTCTACACCGCCAGCCAGCTCACCGAGGACGGCAAGTGTCCCGACTGCGGCCGCGACTGCGTGGACGCCAAGGAGGAGGCCTACTTCCTCAATCTGGGCAAGTATCAGGACCGCCTGCTGCAGTATTATAATGATAATCCCGATTTCTTTGCGCCGGTATCCCGCCGCAACGAGATGATCAACAACTTCTTAAAGCCCGGTCTCAACGATCTGTGCGTGTCCCGCTCCTCTTTCAAGTGGGGCATTCCCGTGGATTTTGACCCCGACCACGTGGCCTACGTGTGGATCGACGCTCTGTCCAACTACATCACCGGCTGCGGCTACGACCCCGACGGCTCCTCCGACCTGTATAAGCACTACTGGCCGGCCGACCTGCACGTCATCGGCAAGGATATCGTCCGCTTCCACACCATCTACTGGCCCATCATCCTGATGGCACTGGGCGAGCCCCTGCCTAAGCAGGTGCTGGGTCACCCCTGGCTGCTGTCCGGCGAGGATAAGATGAGCAAGTCCAAGGGCAACGTGCTGTACGCCGACGAGCTGGCACAGCGCTTCGGCATCGACGCCATCCGCTGGTATCTGCTCAGCGAGATGCCCTTTGCCCACGACGGCACCATCACCTACGAGATGGTCATCAACCGCTACAACGCCGATTTGGCCAACACTTTGGGCAACCTGGTCAACCGTTCCATCGCCATGACCAACAAATACTTCGGCGGCACCGTGCGCAAGCCTGCCACCCTCGACGCACTGGGTCAGGAGTTGGCAGACGCCTGCGACGAAACCATCCGCCGCTACTACGAGCAGATGGATACTTGGCACAACGCCGACGCCGCCGAGACCGTGATGAATCTGGCCAAGCGTTGCAACAAGTACATCGACGAGACCGCTCCTTGGGCGCTGGCCAAGGACGAGGCCAACCGCGAGCAGCTGGAGGCTGTGCTGTACAACCTGCTGGATTGCATCCGCGTGCTGGGCATTCTGCTGACTCCCTTTATGCCGGACACCGGCGCCGCCATCCACGCCCAGTTGCAGGTGGCGGAGACCATCACCGATATGGACGCCGCCAAGTACGGCGCCGCCGACGGCTATACCGTGGGCACGCCCTCTCCCCTCTTCGCTCGTATTGACGCGGCGAAGATGTTGGAGGAGATTGCCGCCGAGCAGGAAGCCGCCGCTAAGGCCGCCGAGGCTGAGGAGGAGAAGGAAGGCATCGCTTTCCTGCCCGAAATTCTCATCGACGATTTCTTCAAGGTAGACCTGCGTGTGGCGGAAATCACCGCCTGCGAGCCCATCAAGAAGGCGAAGAAGCTGCTGAAGCTCACCCTCAACGACGGCACCAAGGAGCCCCGCACCGTGGCCTCCGGCATCGCCAAGTGGTACAAGCCCGAGGATCTCATCGGCCGCCGTGTGGTGCTGGTGGCCAACCTGAAGCCTGCCGTGCTGTGCGGCGTGGAGAGCCAGGGCATGATTCTGGCCGCCACCGACCACACCGCCGAGGGCGAAGAGGATGTGAAGGTGCTGTTTGTGGACGGCATGACCCCCGGCAGCGCCATCCACTAAGGTGAGCAATATGAACGAGTTTATCGCCATTTCCCCTTACGAGATGGAAGGGAACCCCTTTCAGATGATTGACAAGCAGTGGATGCTCATCACCGCCGGTAACGAGAGTGCCGTCAACACCATGACCGCCAGTTGGGGTGGTCTGGGTATCCTGTGGCACAAGCCGGTGAGCTTTGCTTTCATCCGCCCCACTCGCTACACCTACGAATTCACCGAGCGAGAGGAATATTACTCCCTCTGCTTCTTCGGCGAGGAGTATCGGGACGCGTTAAAACTCTGCGGCACCGTATCCGGCCGTGACCGCGACAAGATCGCCGAGGCAGGGCTTAGCCTGCGCTACGACGCAGAGGCGCCCTATTTCGACGAGGCGGACACGGTAATGATTTGCCGTAAAATTGCGGCGCAGGATATGGACCCGATCGGCTTTGTCGACACCTCGGTGGAGAAACATTACCACAACGATTATCACCGCATTTACACCGGTGAGATTATCAAGGTGCTCAAAAGAGCACCGCGAAAGGATTGATTACCAATGGCAAAAGAACTGGCAAAGGTTTACGAGCCCCAAGAAGTGGAGAAGCGTATCTACCAGTTTTGGTTGGATGGCGGCTATTTCCACGCCACCGCCCACGCTAAAGATAAGGACGGCAAGGAAAAGAAACCCTATACCGTGATGATGCCCCCTCCCAACATTACGGGTCAGTTGCACATGGGTCACGCTCTGGACAACACCCTACAGGATATCCTCATCCGCTGGCGTCGTATGCAGGGCTATGAGGCTCTGTGGATGCCCGGCACCGACCACGCGTCCATCGCCACCGAGGCGAAGGTGGTGGAGGCCATGCGTGAGGAAGGTCTGACCAAGGAAATGCTGGGTCGCGACGGCTTCCTCGAGCGCGCCTGGGCATGGAAAGAGAAATACGGCAACCGTATCGTCAGCCAGCTGAAGACCATCGGCTCCAGCTGTGACTGGGAGCGGGAGCGCTTCACCATGGACGAGGGTTGCTCCATGGCGGTCAAAGAGGTGTGCGTCCGTCTGTACGAGCAGGGTCTCATCTACCGTGGCAACCGTATGGTGAACTGGTGTCCCACTTGCAAGACCTCCATCTCCGACGCCGAGGTCCAGTACGAGGAGCAGAACGGCCACTTCTGGCACATCAAATATCCCCTGATCGAAGAGGACGGCTCCATCTCCACGACCCGCTTCCTGGAGTTCGCGACGACCCGTCCCGAGACCATGCTGGGCGATACCGCCGTGGCGGTCCATCCCGAGGATGAGCGCTACGCGGACCTGATCGGCCGCAAGGTCTGGCTTCCCTTCGTGGACAGGCAGATCCCCATCGTCGCCGACACCT
>JAZPZT010000055.1:0-2796 GCA_045544815.1 Acutalibacteraceae bacterium
ATAAAGCTTGTCTTCCTAAGACCGCTTGGCCTCCGACTTTATAAGGTGTTATCATGGTTCAATCTGACCGGTGCCAATTCGGTTCCCGGTCTGATCCTTGTCTATGTGGCAAGCTCCGGCATGGGCTACTACGTATCCAAAGGCTTCTTTGACACTATCCCGAAAAGTCTGGATGAGGCCGCCCGTGTAGACGGCGCCACCCGTTGGCAGGTGTTCTACAAGGTGATTATGCCTCTGTCCAAGCCAATCGTTATCTACACCATCTTGATGGGCTTTATGGCTCCCTGGGGCGAGTTTATGATGTCCAGCTACATCATCCACGAGAATAGCGTCGGTATGAACGTGGCCGTTGGTGTGTACGAGTGGCTGTCTAAGACAATGGTTAACGAAAACTATACCATGTTCTGTGCTGCAGGCGTGATTGTGGCGCTCCCCGTGACGCTGGTCTTCTTAATGCTTCAGAAGTACTACGTCGAGGGCGTTACCGGCGGCGCAGTGAAAGGATAAGAGGAGAAGAATTATGGCTACTGTTAAATTGACTAACGTAAAGAAAATCTACGGTAAGGATACCGTTGCCGTCCAGGATTTCAATTTGGACATCGCCGATAAGGAGTTTATCGTTTTCGTCGGCCCCTCCGGCTGTGGTAAGTCTACGACCTTGCGTATGATCGCCGGTCTGGAAGATATCTCCGAGGGTACCATCGAGATCGACGGCGTGGTGGTAAACGACCTCCAGCCTCGTGACCGTGACATCGCCATGGTGTTCCAGAACTATGCTCTGTATCCCCATCTGTCGGTGTTTGAGAATATGGCCTTCAGCCTGCGACTGAAGAAGGTTCCTCAGGATGAGGTGTACGAGCGCGTTACCGCTGCCGCTGAGGTTTTGGGCATTACCGAGTATTTGACCCGCAAGCCTCGCGCTTTGTCCGGCGGTCAGCGTCAGCGTGTGGCCATCGGCCGTGCTATGGTGCGTGACAGCAAGGTGTTCCTGATGGATGAACCCCTGTCCAACCTGGACGCCAAGTTGCGCAACCAGATGCGTGCCGAGATCATTCTGCTTCGCCAGAAGATCGACACCACCTTCATCTACGTGACCCACGACCAGACGGAGGCTATGACCCTGGGCGACCGTATCGTCATCATGAAGCACGGCTTCATCCAGCAGGTGGGCACGCCCACCGAGGTGTTCGATATGCCCATCAACCTGTTTGTGGCTGAGTTTATCGGCGCCCCCAAGATGAACATCTTCAAGTCCAATTTGGTCTGCGAGGGTGGCAAGTATTACGTCACTCCTTACGGTGCTAAGATTGAGGTAACCGGTAAGAAGGGCGCTATGCTGGCAGACAAGAGCGTAAAGAGTGGCGAGATTATGCTGGGCGCCCGTCCTGAGCATATGACCCTGACCACCAAGGACGACCCTGCCGCCATCGCGTGCAAGATCACCGTCAACGAGATGATGGGCAGCGAGCTGCACCTGCACGTGGTCACCGAGAACGGCGACAAGCTGATTGTCCGCATTCCTACCGTTACTCTGGAGGACGACCAGCGCAACGCGCTGGTGTACGGTAACACCGTCTACGTTACCTTCGAGGGCAAGGTAATGCATTTCTTCGATGTGGAAACCGAGCAAAATCTGCTGGTATAAGCGTTGAAATAACAAACAGGGCGTCCCGCTCGGGATGCCCTGTTTTGTCGTTGCGGACCGGTGCTATGGAGCGAGAGAAAAATATGGACGCTTACGACAGCGACAGCGTTTCGCAAAGCACGCATCCGCAAGTGCCGACCTGCGGATTCTTGGGAAAAGCGACTGCTTTGCCCACTGTGTGGAAAGAATGGTATCGTCGAGATAAGCAAAAAGGGCAAAAAGGCAACTTTTTAGCAACATTTTGCAACAAATAAACGGATAGGAATTGGGCGGAATACTTGATTTCCACTTAGATAAACGATAAAATATATATGGAAACTTGCGATTGTGCGCCTATCACAATAGAAATGTACGAGGTGAAAGGGATGTATCATTTAGCCATAGATATCGGTGCCTCCAGCGGACGGCATATATTGGCCTGCGTGCAGGACGGCCGTCTGGTGTCGGAGGAAATCTATCGCTTCGAAAACGGTATGCTGGAGCAGGACGGCGCTCTCACTTGGGACGTTGCCCATCTGGTGCAGGAGGTAAAGAGCGGTATCGCCCGCTGTGCCGAGCTGGGCAAGATTCCTGCCACCATCGCCATCGATACCTGGGGCGTGGACTACGTCTTGCTGGATGAAAGGGGGCAGGAGATTCTCCCCGTGATGGCCTATCGTGACGGCCGCACCGAGGTGGGCGCCGCCGAGGTAGCCGCCATCCTCCCGCAGGAGGAACTGTACGCCCGTACGGGTATCCAAAAACAGAATTTCAACACCATCTATCAGCTTTGGTGCGACAAACAGAGCGGCAAATTGGATAAGGCGGCCCATTTCCTGATGATGCCCGACTATCTGTCCTACAAGCTGACGGGCGTGATGAAAAACGAATACACCAACGCCACCACCACCAATTTGGTGAACGCCGAGAGCAAGGAGTGGGACACCGCCATTTTGGAGCGGTTGGGTATTCCTGCCCACCTCTTTTTACCCCTGTCTCTGCCGGCCACGGCGGTGGGGGAGTTGACCCCTGAGGTGCAGGCGCAGGTGGGCTTTAACGCTATGGTGCTGCTGTGTCCCTCCCACGATACCGCCTCGGCGGTGGCGGCCATTCCGCTGGATGAGCACTGCGCCTACATATCTTCGGGTACGTGGAGCCTGATCGGCACCGAA
>JAZPZT010000056.1:0-2070 GCA_045544815.1 Acutalibacteraceae bacterium
GAGGACTACGAGGAAGCCTGCGCCGGCGGACACCTTCACGTTCTTGATGGTTACGGTGAAGTCCTCCGGTGCGCCCAGCTTAGTGGGATCATCGGAGAAACTGTACTGAGTCTTTGCCACGCAGATGGGCAGCTTATCGAATCCGAGAGCGGTAAGCTGATCGATCTGCTTCTTGGCCTGAGGCATAATGGAGATGCCGCTGCCGCGGTATACGCGGCGTACCAGCTTCTCGATCTTCTCCGCGATAGGCAGATCCAGCTCGTAGCTGAACTGGAAGTCGCCGGGCTGCTCGCACAGCTCCACAACGGCCTTTGCCAATTCTACGCCGCCGTCGCCGCCCTTGCCCCAAACCTCGGACAGAACGGTGTTGACACCCAACTCACGGCACTTCTCAATCACCCGATTGAGCTCGGCCTCGGTATCGGTGGGGAAACGGTTTACGGCAACCACAGTGGGCAGACCGTATACGTCGCGGATGTTGGAAACGTGGCGGAGCAGGTTGGGCAGACCCTTGGCCAGTGCCTCCAGATTCTCGGTGCCCAGCTCGGTCTTCGGCACGCCACCGTGCATCTTCAGTGCACGAACGGTGGCAACCACCACAACAGCGGAGGGAGTCAGACCGGCATAGCGGCACTTGATATCGAGGAACTTCTCTGCACCCAAGTCCGCACCAAAGCCGGCCTCGGTGATGGCGTAGTCCGCCATCTTCATCGCCATCTTGGTGGCGATTACGGAGTTACATCCGTGGGCGATGTTAGCGAAGGGACCGCCGTGTACGAATGCGGGAGTTCCCTCCAGCGTCTGTACCAGATTGGGCTTCAGCGCATCCTTCAAGAGAGCCGCCATAGCACCGTGTGCATTGAGCTGACCGGCGGTCACAGGCTCCTCCTTATAGGTATAGCCCACGATAATGCGGGCAAGGCGATCCTTCAAATCGGCGATGGAGTTGGCCAGGCACAGTACTGCCATGATTTCGGAGGCAACGGTGATGTCGTAACCGTCCTCACGGGGCACGCCGTTGACACGTCCGCCCAGACCGTCGGTCACAAAGCGGAGCTGACGGTCATTCATATCCACGCAGCGCTTCCAGGTGATGCGGCGGGGATCGATATTCAGGGCGTTGCCCTGATAGATGTGGTTATCCAGCATAGCGGCCAGCAAATTGTTTGCCGCACCGATGGCGTGGAAGTCACCGGTGAAGTGGAGGTTGATATCCTCCATAGGAACGACCTGTGCGTATCCGCCGCCGGCGGCACCGCCCTTAACACCGAATACAGGTCCCAGGGAAGGCTCGCGGAGCGCTACCATAACGTTCTTGCCGATCTTAGCAAGACCGTCTGCCAGACCGATGGTAGTGGTGGTCTTACCCTCGCCGGCAGGAGTGGGGGTGATGGCGGTTACGAGAACCAATTTTCCGTCGGGATTCGTCTTCTCCTTCAGGAGGGACAGATCCACTTTTGCTTTGTACTTGCCGTACTGCTCTACGTATTTGTCTTCAATACCGGCTTTTTCCGCGATCTCGGAAATGGGGCGCATCGTAACGGACTGGGCAATTTCAATATCACTCAAGTATGCCATATTTTCACCTCATGCATTTTTATTGATCATACGGTTTTCGGTCTTGCCGGTGGCAAGATCGGTAAAGCGAACGTACAAAGAGATCTTATTCTGCTCATTCAGATTCTCCCAGATTTCCTTCGTGAAGGAGTCAATATCGCCTGTGATGGCGATGCGCTCCGGCTCACCGGTGAAGGTGGGAATAGGATTGCCGTCGCAGTTGTAGGTGTGCAGGAAATGGCCTACACCGGCGATGGGTGCGTAGGAGAAGGTGAAGCGATTGCACGCACTTCCCTCTGCATCCGCACTCTTGAGAATGCTCATCTGGTAGGTAAAGGAGGCCTCCTCAAAGGTCAGCATAGCGCTGATACGGGGAGTGAAATTGGGCGCATCCGGCTCAAAGCAGCGAGCGGTCAGCGCCTTCGCGAAGCACTTGCCGGCTGCCAGACCGTCATACACAGTGTCCGTCTGATCGCCGTTGGTGACGATCAGGTTGTTTTCATACTTGCGGAT
>JAZPZT010000057.1:0-1723 GCA_045544815.1 Acutalibacteraceae bacterium
AATCTGTCAGATACCATAGAGAGCAAAAATCTAACAATTGACGAAAGAAACTTGACTTCAACGCAATGGGTAGAGTATCATGTTGGAACGAAACGCAAGAGCTACAACACCCTGCCCACCTCCGACATCACCGCAGAAGCCGTGAGTGTGGATGGTTTTACGCTCTCGCAAACGGATAACGCCGGGGTGACCACCACCAATGGACGCAGCTACACCGCCAACGGGATGATTCAAAACCGAACGGATGGCCGCAACAACACGACCACCACGGTGACAGACATCGCCGGGCGCGTACTGACGGTAACGGATGCTGCCGGAAACGTGACCACGACCGTCTACGACTCCGCGCATGATTTACCCGCTACGGTAACGGATGCACAGGGTAACACCTCCTGCTACCGCTACGATGTCCGAGGTCGCAAGGTTGCCGAATGGGGCACGGGGATTCAACCGGTATGTTTCGGTTATGATGATGCCGACCGCATGACTTCGCTGACGACCTTCCGCGCCGGAACGGAAACGGTATCTACCGACCCGAGCGACCGCACCGACGGAGATATTACCACCTGGAGCTACCACAATGCCTCCGGCATGGAAACGGCCAAGACCTACGCAGACAACACCTCCGCGGTGAAAACCTACGATGCCTACAACCGCGTGTTGACGGAAACGGATGCCCGTGGCAAAGTCAAAGTCCATACCTATGAACAAGCTCGCGGTCTGTTGCTGGGGACAAGCTATGACGATAGCACCAGCCCCCGCGCCTACACCTACAACCACCTCGGCCAACCCACGCAGGTGACGGATGCCGCAGGGGTACGCACGCTCAGCTATAACACCTATGGCGAGCAGGAATCCGACTCGCTCGTAGCCGATAACGTCACCCACCTCATCACGGAAACCCGCGATGATAAAGGCCGCTCCACAGGCTACACCTACGCCAAAAATGGTTCGGTGCAGCAAACCGTCACCACGGGTTACGGCTCAGACGGACGAATCAACAGCGCAGGCTTCCTCCACGGTGGCACGGCAAAGCAATTCAGCTATGAATACATGGCAGGCACGCATCTGTTGGAGAAGCTCACGATGCCGAACAACATGAGCCTCACCCAGAGCAACGAAATCCAACGCGATTTGCTCACAGGCATGGCCTACCATCGCGGTACTACCCTGGTAGCCAACCGACAGTACAGCTATGACACCCTCGGCCGCCCCACCGCCCGCAACACCTCACGCCAGGGCTCGGTGAAGAACGACATATTTGGCTACAACAACCGCAGCGAGCTTACCTCCGCCACCGTCAACGGCAATAACTACGCCTACGATTACGACAACATCGGCAATAGAGAAACAGCCACAGAAAGCGAAATCACCACAAATTATACTGCAAATGAGCTGAATCAGTATACCGCTGTGGGTGATTTCACACCCACATTCGATGCCGACGGCAACCAAACGATGGTGAAAACCGCCACAGGTATCTGGAGCGTCACCTACGATGCCGAAAACCGCCCCGTGAGCTTCACCAACACGGAGACGAACACCGCCATTGAGTGCAGCTACGACCACATGGGCCGCCGCGCCACCAAAAAGGTAACGGTAGACGGAGAAGTAACGCTTCATCAGCGCTACCTCTACCGAGGCTACCTGCAAATCGCTTGCTGCGACCTCACCCGCAGTGCTCACCCCTGCCTGTGGCACATCACCTGGGATCCCCCCCAAC
>JAZPZT010000058.1:0-3003 GCA_045544815.1 Acutalibacteraceae bacterium
GCCGCGTTATCTACACAAAAAAACTGCTGCGCGACAGCCTTATGAAGCTCATGGCCGAAAAGCCTGTCGGCCGCATCAGCGTAACCGAGCTGTGCAAGGGCGCGGGCGTGAACCGCGGCACTTTCTATTCCCATTACCGCCAGCCCGAGGATGTGCTGAAGAATATCGAAGAGGATCTCTTCAACGATATCCGCGATATTCTCTCCACCATCAAGGATTCCGGCGAAAAGCACAAGGCCATTCTGTGTGCGCTCTACCGCAACCGCGAGGCGTGCAGGCTGCTGGTCAGCCCCAACGGCGACCCCACCTGCATCAGCCGCATGATGGAGATATCCTACGAATTCTTCTCCAGGAACGTAGTCCCGACGCTGAACGCAACCGAGGAGACCTCCCGCTTTATCCATGTGTTCATTTCCTCCGGCACCGTGGCCGTGCTGAGCGAGTGGCTCGCATCCGACTCCCCCTGCCCGCCCGAAGAAATGGCAGCTCTGCTCACCATCACCCACAAAAAACTGCTTTCTCAGACAAATATCTGATATCCCGCGTCCGCTGCCACGCAGCGGGCGCCATATTTATATGCAGGATCTCCGAAAAATATACCCGGCTCAGATACACAAAAGGTTCCCGGAAAAACCGGGAACCTTCGCTTCATTATTTTGCGAACATGGTCACGTCGCCGGCGTCGGGCGAGAGATAGTAGCTCACGTCCTGATCCGCCGAGGGCGGTCCCCAATAGCCGGTCTTGCCGTATTTCGCTATGAACCTTGCACATTCCTCATGGGTGATGACCTGAGTGGACTGGGCCAGCTCCTTGAGGGTGATCCGGCCGTCGCCGTTTGCATCGGCGCTGGTTGCCGCGGCGGTGCTGGTGCGCATATCCCAGCCAAGGGACTGGCACAGGCCGTATGTGAAGAAATCATAGGAGAAGGATTCGGCGGGGTTTGCATAGAGGGCGCGCTTGGTGGCGCCGGATGCGCAGATGACCGAATAGGAGGTGCCGCCCTTCGCCTTGTTGTCCAGCTCGCGGATCATATTGGTGAGGTTGCCGGGGTTCTCCACGTCGCCGCCGCTGTAGCAGCTCAGCACCACAAACACCACGTCGCCCTTGATGGTGGAAAGGGCATTCATGACGTCCTGCGGATACAGCCACACGGTCTTTTTGCCGTGACCCGTCAGCTGCCAGCGGAAATTGCCGTTATTCAGGTTGCCGTGGGTGATGATATACACCAGCGACACGTCGCCTTCTTTGGAATCGGCAAAGGTGGACTTGATGGAATTTACCACCTGCGTGGCGTTGGTGAATTCCTTTTTGTAGGTCACGTCGTAGCGGGAGCCCTCGAGATCGCTTATCTCCAGCGCGTCCACGATGCCGCTGGCGGTGTTCTTGCTGAAGGTGAGATAGCCGGTGGCCTTGGGCACGGTGTACTGGGAGATCACCAGCGCGCGGTAGCGGGGCGCGTCGGCGGAATAGGGCACGTTCACATAGAAAGTGCGCTTGTACTTGCCGCCCGCGGTGACGGTTATCGTGGCGGTGCCGCAGCCGGTGGCGGTGATGACGCCGTTTTCGACGGAGGCCACGCGCTCGTCGCTGGTGGCGTAGTCGATATACATCGCGGGGCTGGCCGAGGCGGTCACGTTCATGGTAGCGCCGTACTCCAGCTTATGGGTGGATTTATCCTTCACCTCGGCTCCGTTTAGCTTCACATTCAGCGTGGCCTGAGGCGCGCCCACGATGTTTATGGTCAGCTTGGCCTTCTTGCCGGAGCCGTCCTGAGCCTTGGCGGTAATGGTGACCTTGCCGGTCTTCTTGCACTTCAGCACGCCCGTGTTCTTGTCGATGGAGGCGCGGGAGGAGCTGGAAACGGACCAGCGCACGGAGGTATCGGTGGCGTTATCGGGCTTGATAACGGAATCAAGATCGTACACGCCGCCCACATAGAATTCGGTGAAGGGATTCACGATCTTCAGCGAGGTGGCGGTGATCTTCTTGACCGTCACGGAGCAGGAGTGCTTCTTGCCGTTTGCGGTGGTGACGGTGATCTTGCACTTGCCGGGGGCGATGGCGTAGAGATGGCCGTCCTCGGTGATCATGCACACCTTGGCGTTGCTGGTGGACCATTTGAGCGCCCGCATCTCGGGCTGCTTCACGTTGGAGGGATAGATAGTGGCCCTGAACTGATATTCCTGGCCGGGATAGATGCTGCCCTTGGTAACATTGAGGCGCACCTTGGTGGGCTTCTGGAGCTTGACGGTGACCTTCACGGATTTATACAGGCCGTTGGAGCTCATTGCCCATATGGTGCAGGTACCGGGATTGACCGCTGTGATCAGGCCGGAGGTGCTCACGGTGGCCACATTCTCATTGGTGGACACCCATTCAACCGACTTATCCCTTGCGGAGGAATTTATTCTCGCCTTGAGCTGCTTGGTCTTGCCCTCGTACAGCGAGACCTTGGATGTATTCAGTTTGAACGAAGTGACGGCCTTTTTCTTATCGACGACGTTGATATACAGCGTTTTCGACGCATATCCGTCGGCAGAGGATACATACACCTCGGCATAGCCTTTGCCCACGGCCTTCAGCTTGTTGCCGTCCACTACCTGCACCGCGCCAGGGCTGGCGGAGCGCACAGTGAATGAATACATGGTGATATCCGTGGGCATGAGTTTGAACATGGGATCAAGCGTATTGCCGACGCCGAGAGTGTAGCGGGTCTTGTTATTGAACACGCCCTTGAACATCTCGATATGGGTCGCAGGCTTAACGACCTCCATGGTCACCGAAGAGCTCGCGCCGGAGAACGGAACGGTGGCGGTGATAGTGACCGTGCCGGGGGCAAGGAAGGTCACGTTGCCGGTATCCACGGTGGCGATGGTCTCGTCGGAGCTGGTCCACACCACGGGCTCGGTGGCTTCCAGAGGAGTAAGTGCGCATATCAGCTGATACTGGTTGCCTACGGCCATAGGGAAGTCGGATCGTAGCCATGTCGTTCTGTGAGCCAA
>JAZPZT010000059.1:0-8049 GCA_045544815.1 Acutalibacteraceae bacterium
CCTTGGCTCACAGACCGACATGGCTACGATCCGACTTGGCTTTTTTCTTTGTCAGCGCTCCGATCACGGTGTGTTACTTCCCATGCGGCGCCCGTGGTAAGTTGTGAATAGCCTGTACTATAATTGCGCACCAACCCAACAAGCCTTCCCCTATATTAATGTGTATATAATATATATTCCTATTATAATGGGCACCCAAACCGCCGCGTTCCACCCTGCTCCGCCCATTCCTCATTCCCCGGCGCGTTTTGCGGCAACGCCGCAAAATCTCGACTTCACTTCGCCGCAGGCGAATGTCCGGACTACATCTTGTGCCCCTTTTTGCCCTACCACCACTATATACAGACTGCACAAAAAATCTTGAAAAATCTTGTAAAAAACACTTGACCGTACTGGACAAATATGTTATAGTGGATGATACCTCGAAGGGGGTTTATTTTTTGTGCGCATTTTTTGCCACGACCCCTATCAGCCGTATGGCTTGAGGGAGGACAATATCCGGCTTTTTAGCTATAGGAGGTACCGAAATGAGAGTCAAAATCACCCTGGCCTGCACCGAGTGCAAGCAACGCAATTACAACAGCATGAAGAACAAGAAGAACAACCCTGACAGACTTGAGATGAACAAGTACTGCCGCTTCTGCCGCAAGCACACCGTGCACCGCGAGACGAAGTAATCTGCCGAAAGAGAGGAAATCAATATGTTGACTTGGGGCTTTTTACTCCTGGTTGGCGGCGCTATCGCCTGCCTGATCTTCTTCCTCAGCCAGATGACCGATATTTTCGGCTTCATCGGCAGCCTGGGCTTTGGCGGCTACGTTGAGGCGTTCTTTAATCCTGCTAACGTCAACACCAACAAGGTGCTGTTTATGATCACCTTGGCTCTGACCATTCTGGGTCTGGTGCTGTACATTGTCGGCCGTGTTAAGAATAAGGGCGCCGAGAAGAATCCCATTGTTCCCGCCAAGGTTAAGAAGTATCTGCGCGATACTCGCGGCGAGTTCAAGAAGATCGTATGGCCCAACTTCTCCACCGTCGTGCGTAACACCGGTGTAGTGTTGGCTATGTGTGCTGTGGTCGGTCTGCTCGTCGTGGTCATCGACTACGGCCTGTCTGCTCTGATCACCTGGCTGGTCGGCCTGAATCTGTAATAGAGGGAGGCAGGACCATGGACGTAGAAGCAAGATGGTATGTGGTCCAAACCATGTCTGGCTATGAGAATAAAGTGGCCACCAACCTGGCAACCATCGTGGAGAACCGCCGTCTGCAGGACTGGATCCACGAGGTGCGTGTCCCCACCGAGACCGTGGTGGAGATTAAGGACAATAAGCGCAAAGAGGTGGAGCGCAAGCTCTTCCCCGGTTACGTGCTGGTGAAAATGGTCATGACCGACGACAGTTGGTTTGTGGTGCGCAACGTGCGCGGCTGCACCGGCTTTGTGGGTCCCAACGGCGCCGATGGCAAGCCCATTCCCCTGACGGAGAAAGAGGTTGCTTCTCTGGGCGTCGAGAAGAAGGAGATCATCGTGAATTATGCGGTTGGCGACATCGTCACCATCACCGATGGTCCTATGGAGAACTTCTCCGGCCGCGTCGACGAGATCGACCAGGAGAAGAATATGGTTCGCGTGGTCATCTCCATGTTCGGTCGCGAGACCCCCGTGGAGTTGGAGCTGGACCAGGTGGAGCTGATGGACTAATTCAGTTCCGTGTAGGAAGAAAGTTTGGGGCGACGCCCCTTACCCGTGCGCCGGACACTTTTCCGGCTGTGGGAGGGACACCGTACTTTACCGGGTGCGGCAGATCCCGATTACCACGAATTTTGGAGGTGCGATAAAAATGGCTCAGAAAATTACCGGTTATATCAAGTTGCAGATTCCCGCCGGCAAAGCAACCCCGGCTCCCCCTGTTGGTCCCGCTTTGGGTCAGCACGGTGTTAACATTGTTGCCTTTACGAAGGAGTTCAACGAGCGTACCAAGAACGACGTCGGTCTGATTATCCCCGTCGTCATCACTGTGTATGCCGACCGTTCCTTCACCTTTATCACCAAGACTCCCCCTGCCGCTGTCCTGCTGAAGAAGGCCGCCGGCATCGAGAGCGCTTCTGGTACGCCCAATAAGACCAAGGTGGCTTCCGTCACCATGGAGCAGGTTCGCAAGATCGCTGAGACCAAGATGCCCGACCTGAACGCCAGCAGCATCGAGAGTGCTATGAGCATGATCGCTGGTACGGCTCGCAGCATGGGTATCACGGTTGTCGAATAATGCGGACTGAGTGGGAGGAAATCCTAACGTTCCGTTTTAACCACTAATGCAAATGGAGGAAAGAACCAATGAAACATGGTAAGAAATATGTAGAGAGCGCCAAGCTGGT
This sequence comes from Acutalibacteraceae bacterium, assembly GCA_045544815.1. GTDB lineage: Bacteria > Bacillota > Clostridia > Oscillospirales > Acutalibacteraceae > UBA5905. Next base: position 2,374 of record JAZPZT010000059.1, read on the forward strand.
GGACAGCTCCGCTCTGTATGACGTTGCCGAGGCTCTGGATCTGGCGATCAAGACCGGCACCGCAAAGTTTGATGAGACCGTTGAGGTCCACGTCCGTCTGGGTGTGGATGGCCGTCACGCTGACCAGCAGGTCCGCGGCGCCGTCGTGCTGCCCAACGGCACCGGTAAGACTGTCCGCGCCCTGGTTTTCACCAAGGGTGATAAGGTGCAGGCTGCTCTGGATGCCGGCGCTGACTATGTCGGCGCTGAGGAGCTGGTCGCCAAGATTTCCGGCGGCTGGATGGATTTCGACGTGGTTATCGCCAGCCCTGATATGATGGGCGTGGTTGGCCGTCTGGGTAAGGTGCTGGGTCCCCGTGGCCTGATGCCCAACCCCAAGGCCGGTACCGTTACCCCCGACGTGGCCCGCGCTGTGACCGAGGCCAAGGCCGGTAAGATTGAGTACCGTCTGGACAAGACCAACATCATCCACTGCCCCATCGGTAAGGTTTCCTTCGGCGTTGAGAAGCTGCAGGAGAACTTCGATGCTCTGCTGGGTGCCATCGTCCGCGCTAAGCCCGCCGCTGCTAAGGGTCAGTACATCAAGTCCTGCACCGTGGCCAGCACCATGGGCCCCGGCGTGAAGATCAACCCCAACAAGGTTGGCGGCTAATCGGTAGATTTTCTACCACCCTACTGCTTTTAACGGCTGCGGCCGTTGAGAGAATATAAAAACTTGGGAGAAATCCCGGTTGCTGTTCTACCATAGACAGCAGGTGCCCGTAGGGCATAAACGGTTTTGCCGTGCCTGCCGAGGAGAGCGTTACACACATATGTGCGTATTCACCTCTCCTGTGGTCTCATAGGAGAGGTTTTCTTTTGGGATGAATAGCAATCATCCTATCATTCGGAGGTGAAACGAAACAATGGCAAGTGCAAAAGTTCTGCAAGAGAAAGAAGCATTCGTCGCTGCTCTGACCGAGAAGCTGAACGGCGCCACCACCGGTGTCATCGTCAGCTACAGCGGTATCACCGTTGCTGATGATACCAGTCTGCGTCGCCAGCTGCGTGAGGCCGGCGTTGAGTACGTGGTTGTGAAGAACACCCTGCTCAAGCGTGCCGCCGAGGCTGCCGGTCTGGTTGGTCTGGACGATGCTCTGCACGGTTCCACCGCTCTGGCTATCTGCGACGACTATACCGCCGCCGCTAAGGTGCTGAGCAAGTACGCCGAGGGTTCCAAGACCTTCAAGATCAAGGCCGGCTTTATGGACGGCGAGGTCATCGGCGCCGACAAGGTGGAGGAGCTGGCTAAGCTGCCTTCCAAGGAGGGTCTGCTGTCCATGCTGCTCAGCGTGCTGAATGGTCCCATCCGTGGCTTCGCCGTGGCGATCAACGCCATCGTGGAGAAGGGTGGCGCCCCCGCCGAGGAGGCTGCCCCTGCTGAGGAGGCTCCCGCTGAGGAGGCCGCCCCTGCCGAGGCTCCTGCTGAGGAGGCTCCCGCCGCTGAATAATCCAGTGGCAATCACGCCTGTATGACAGGCACACACATTAATTTTTAAAATTACGTATTGGAGGAAATGAATCATGTCTGAGAAGATTACTGCTATGATCGAAGAGATCAAGGCTATGACCGTTCTGGAGCTGTCCGAGCTGGTCAAGGCTATCGAGGAGGAGTTCGGCGTTTCTGCTGCCGCTCCCGTTGCTGTTGCTGCTGTTGCCGGCCCCGTGGCCGCTGCTGAGGAGCAGACCGAGTTTGACGTTATCCTGACCGACGCCGGCGCCGGCAAGATCAACGTCATCAAGGTGGTCCGCGAGATCACCGGCCTGGGCCTGAAGGAGGCTAAGGAGCTGGTTGACAACGCTCCCAAGGCTATCAAGACCGGCGTGTCCAAGGACGAGGCCGATGCTGTTAAGGCTAAGCTGGAAGAGGCTGGCGCTAAGGTCGAGGTTAAGTAATTTAACACCTTATCCGAATGAGATCGGGGTTGCGGTTTTCCGCAACCCCGATTTTTTATGTCGCAACGCACGCAGGGCGTTGCGCAATTTCCAATGCGGCGCCCGTGACGCGCTGGTGCACCACAAAAACCTTGCGTGAATCCGTCCAAGACTCCCTTGCCTAATCCGTGTCGGTGGAATCCGCTCTGCAAAACGAAAAGAGGAAGGCCTTCGCCTTCCTCATTTTTCTGTTTTTTTATTCCTGCTCTTCGTGCAGGTTTTCCAGTGCCACGCGCACCGCCTCAATCACAAATGCGGAAAAAGTGCAATCCGTTCCCGTGATTTCTTTTTCGATTTCGTCAATCAAATTGTTGGGGAATCGAATCGTTTTACTGGTGCTGGACGGAATGGCAGGTATTTTAAACTTTCGCACAACATATCACCTCTGCAATACTATTGTATGTACAAAATGCACCGCAGTATGTAAGATAATATGTCTTGCAAATCGTGTTACATCGTGCTAAAATAAAACAAAATAAAAAAAGAGGTGAAAATATGACGAAATTTGCCGAACGGTTGCGAGAAGCGCGACAGCGCAAAGGGGTCACCCAGGATTGGATGGCGAAGAAACTCAATATCCATCGTACCACCTACACCAAATATGAAACCGGTGCGGCACAGCCGGATTTGGATTGTTTTTACCGGATCGTGCAATTATTAGACGTAAACGCTATGGATCTGCTGGAATGAACAGGGAGTGGCATTCGCCATTCCCGATTTTTTATTTCGCAGCGCACCCAGTGCGGCGCGAAATTTCCAATGCGGTGCCCGTTTTCATATTACGCACCGACTTGTTCACATTCCTCTGACGAGGGAGGTGTCAAAAAATCAAAGATTTTTTGACGGAGGGAGAGATACCGACACCTTGTGTTTTCCACACGCTCTCCCCTATTTTGTATCCGAAAAATCCGCAAAACACAACATCTTGTGGCTATGAAAAAATATAAAAATTTTCGGCAAAAATGCAAAAAAATCATTGACTTTTTCGGCATTATGCTGTATAGTAGATGGTGCGCGAGCTCGGGATAAGGGGTAAATGCGCCCTAAATCTGAGCAAACGCAGACTGCACGATATGCGATGAAGCGGGAGGTTGCGGCTTTAGAAGCCGGTTTTTCCGTGGAGTATGTCCGATTTCAAACCGGGCGAAGGAATACTGTGTGCAGAGAGTGGTTGTACGGTGTGGTGCGCCTGCCCAACGGGTGCCCTGCGTCGAAAACTTGCGATTTACAGCCGTTCTATGCGTCAGTAATGCTGAAACCGGTCCGGAGTTTGCAGTGCAAACACCGGTTTTTTGATGGGGAGGGAGGAAACACCCGGCCCCGTGTCACGGTTTTGGCGACCCGCCAAACAAAATTTACAAGGAGGCGTTTTAAAGTGGCAGTCAAAGAAAAAATCCGTATTCGTATCAAGGGTTACGATCATCAGCTGGTGGATCAGGCCGCCGGCAAGATCGTGGAGACCGCTCGCCGCACCGGCGCTCGCGTTTCCGGTCCCGTCCCGCTCCCCACTGAGAAGGAGGTCGTGACCATCCTGCGCGCTGTTCACAAGTACAAGGATGCCCGTGAGCAGTTCGAGACCCGCACCCACAAGCGTCTGATCGACATCCTCAGACCGTCCAACAAGACCGTTGAGGCCCTGCAGGGCCTTGAGCTCCCCGCCGGTGTGGACATCGAGATCAAGCTGTAATTAAACGGCTTGGCAGAGTCCCGAAAGCGAGGTCATGTTGGTCCTTACGCCTTCGTTCAGGCATTTGGAACTCCGACACCGGTCGGAAAGCCGGAATGCAGAACATTATAAAAGGTATAAAGGATCAACCAATAACCAAGGAGGTATAGAAATGCAAAAAGCAATCATCGGCAAGAAGATTGGTATGACCCAGATCTTCGACGAAAAGGGCAATGTCGTTCCGGTGACCGTCGTTGAGGCCGGTCCCTGCGTCGTTGTTCAGAAGAAAACTGTGGAGAACGATGGCTACGCTGCCGTGCAGCTGGGCTATGGCGATCTCCGTCCCGCACAGGTAAACAAGCCCATGCAGGGCCACTTCGCAAAGGCTGACGTCGCTGCGAAGCGCATTCTGCGTGAGTTCCGCCTGGCTGACTGCGACAGCCTGAACGTGGGCGACGAGATTAAGGTGGACACCTTCACCGTCGGCGAGCACGTGGACGTCGTTGGCACCAGCAAGGGTAAGGGCTACGCCGGCGTTATCAAGCGTTGGAACCACTCCCGCCTGAAAGAGACCCACGGTTCCGGTCCTGTGGCCCGCCACGCCGGTTCTCTGGGCGTTATCGACCCCGCCCGTGTCTTTAAGGGCATGAAGGGCGCCGGTCACCTGGGTGCTGAGCGCGTTACCGTTCAGAACCTGGAGATCGTTAAGATCGACGTTGAGAACAACCTGATCGCCATCAAGGGCGCCATTCCCGGCCCCCGTAAGGGCATCGTGGTGATCTCCGACACCGTCAAAGCCTAACGGAAGGAGGAAATGAACTATGCCTACTATTTCTGTTTATGATATGACCGGTAAGCAGACCGGCACCATGGAGCTGAATGCTGAGATCTTCGGTATCGAGCCCAACGTTGCCGTGATGCACTCCGCCGTCATCAACTACCTGGCCAACCAGCGTCAGGGCACTCAGTCCACTAAGACTCGTTCCGAGGTTTCCGGCGGTGGCCGCAAGCCTTGGCGTCAGAAGGGTACCGGCCATGCTCGTCAGGGCTCTACCCGTTCTCCCCAGTGGACCCACGGTGGTATTGCTCTGGGCCCCAAGCCCCGCAGCTACCGCTTCGCTCTGCCTAAGAAGGTGCGCCGTCTGGCTCTGAAGTCCGCTTTCTCCTCTAAGGTGATCGCCGGCGAGATGCTGGTTCTGGAGAGCCTGACTGTGGAAGAGATCAAGACCAAGACCATCGTCAATATGTTGAACGCTCTGGGCGCCGACCGCAAGGTTCTGCTGGTTCTGCCCGAGAAGGATGAGAAGGTCATCCTGTCTGCGCGCAACATCCCCGGCGTGAAGACCGCGCTGGTGAATACGCTGAACGTTTACGACATTCTGAACTGCGATAAGTTCATCGTGGTGAAGGATGCGGTGGCTCAGCTGGAGGAGGTATACAACTAATGAACGCTCGTGACATTATCATCGCCCCCGTCATCACTGAGAAGTCTGTGGCTGCTATGGGCGAGAAGAAGTACACCTTCCGCGTGGCTGACGGCTCCAACAAGATCGAGATCGCTAAGGCGGTCGAGGAGATCTTTGGTGTCAAGGTTGCCAAGGTGAACACCATCAGCATGAAGGGCAAGAAGCGCCGTATGGGTCGCTTTGAGGGTTACACCTCTGATTGGAAGAAGGCAGTCGTCACCCTGACTGAGGATTCCAAGACCATCGAGTTCTTCGACGGCCTGTTCTAATAACAGACGAAGCCCGTTTTTACGGCAATGTATGGAGGCCCTCGGCCTCCGCTAAGCCTGCACACCTCGTGTGCATAGCCTGATAATAGGAGAGTGAATAAAATGGCTATTAAGAATTATAAGCCGACTACTCCCGGCCGCCGCGGTATGTCTGTTATCGACTACACCCAGCTGTCGAAAGTAGCACCGGAGAAGAGCCTGCTGGCTCCCAAGGCCAAGAAGGCCGGCCGTAACAGCTACGGCCGCATCACCATCCGCCATCGCGGTGGTGGTAACCGTCAGAAGTACCGTATCATCGACT